>JAONJW010000001.1 GCA_028377305.1 Prolixibacteraceae bacterium
CTAACGGTTCCTGAGTTCATAACGCTTCTTTTTGTGTAACGCTATATTAGGACGAGACAGTTTTTAATAATAAAGGATGAAAGCAAATAAGCTTTCATCCTTTATTATTGTTTTGTGACATATGATCAGAATAAGCCTCCATTCTTATAGGTTAGTTTATAATATCCATGATCATATTGATCGTTTCCTACGGAGTTAAACTTAAGCGTTTTTACAAAAGCGATGGCACTATCGATAGTACGCTGGCTTGTAATGGTTGTTTTCCCTTCGTCTATGGTCACTTTTGAGACCCTTCCAATGGGATTTACCGTTAGGCTTAAGTAGATAGTTCCATTTTCAGACCCAAGATAATTGGGGTGTGGTGATCCAGAAACAAACACACGATTGGCAACACTAAGACCTTTTCGTTTAGATGCTTTGGTTGAGATCGCACTTGTCTTACTACTCGCAGTTGATTGATTGTTAACCCTCTCTTGTTGTTTGGTCTTCTCTGCAGTTGTAATGATATTTTTCAACATCTCTTGTGCTTGCTGCTCTGCTAACTTAATATTCTCTTGAACCTTACGAATACTATCTTCATAACGTTTCTGAATCATCCTTTCGTGTAGGATCTGCGTCTGTCGTCGTCTCTCTTCTTCTCGTTGTTTCTTCTCCTGTGCTTTTTTCACAGAGTTAATATCCGTGGTCTTCTTATTGTTGACTTTAGGAGTTTTGTTTTTTTTTCCTTCGTTTGATTTATTCTTATAAGATTTACCAGCTTTAGGAACGGCTACATTCTTATGTCTCTTTTCGATCTTCTTTTGATGCTCCTGAGGCCTCGCTTTCGAGGCTGTCGCAATCTTATCATTCTTTAGTTGCTGCTTAGGACTCTTAGGTTTGGCCTGAGCTATCCTGTCCCTACCTCTATTGTCCACCAAGACAACGTACTCTTGGTCGCTTCCACCATCTTGTCCATCTAGTGTGACACAGAAAAGAATAAGTACGATAAGAAGGTGTACAACAAGAGAGAATACAGCACCATGAAGACGTGTATCATCATTTTGATTTATCATGTTACTCGGGTCTAAGCTTATTTTCTGACATTTGATGTCCCTAAGAGCAAAGTATAGTTTAACTCTCTCGCTAACGACATCACTTTCACAACCTCTTCCACAGGTACGGTCTTCTCTGCTTGTAACATAACAACAGGTCTTGGTTGTCCTTTAATGTATTCATTTTCAGGGAAGGTTGTTTCTAGTGCCGGTTGGAGGTCACTAAAAACACACGTTATAGGTTGTGCCGAACCATTGGCATAACTATAGTCCATTCGTTTATTGATATATACCGTAAAGATCGACTTATTGCTCTTCCCTTGTGAACTTTGAGGAAGTGTAATTTTAAGACTAGGTGGTCCAATCATTGTGGATGCAATCATAAAGAACACCAACAAAAGGAATACGATATCTGTCATCGATGACATACTAAAAGTAGCATCGACTTTACTTCTTCTTTTTAATGACATAGAGTATTGCTTATTTTGTAGGTTCGTGTAATAGATCCATGAACTCAGTAGAAGTATGTTCCATAATCGCAACTGTTTTATCGATACGTGCAACAAGGATATTATATGCGAAGTATGCAAGAATACCCACTAGTAATCCTCCTGCTGTAGTTGACATGGCAGTGTAGATACCTCCAGCCAAGTTTGAAATCTCGACATTCTTAGCACTCGACATTTCGTAGAAAGCTTGAATCATTCCCATTACTGTGCCAAGGAATCCGATCATAGGTGCACCTCCAGATACGCTGGCTAATACAGGTAGTCCCTTCTCCAATTTAGAGATCTCTAGGTTACCTACGTTCTCGATAGCTGTCTGAACATCACTCAATGGACGTCCCATACGACGAATTCCTTTTGCGATCATACGTCCCATTGGGGTATTTGAAGTTTCGCAAACCAACAAAGCTCCATCAAGATCCCCTGTTTTTATCTTATGTTTAATGTCATTCATCATACCATTATCAAACTTTCGAGCTCTAGCAATAGCGAAGTAACGTTCGCCAAAGATATAAAGTGCGATGATCGACAGAATGACTAATGGATACATCATGAATCCGCCTTTCTGGAAGATGTCTGCAGGGGTCAAGCTATTGCTCACCTGCGTAGCCATGTTTATTGCAGTTTCATTAGTGGCTTGTGCCGTAGCGTTTAGTAAAATAGATAAGGTATGCATGTCAATGAAATATTTCAATTAATATTTTAATTACAAATTTATATAAAGGCAATGAAAAATAATTATTTATATCTGTAAAATAACAAGGAAGTTATATTATAAACAACAAAGAGGCTCTATTTCTCCTCTTTTATTGCTTCGATGTTCGTTTTGCTATCCACTTTCGGTGATTCATTGCTTGACCTCTTCTCTTGTTTCTTTAGCAATCGTTTCTTTTGCCTACGCTCTTTTCGCAATGCACGTTGACGTCTATAGCGCTCGAACAAATCATCGAAGCTATTGAAATTTTCTTTGAAAGTAATACCTACTCCTTGGGTATATGGAGCAGTATCATAAAGCAGTTCGTCATTTGATCTGTTATAAACCTTTAGTTGTAGCTTTCCGTTCTTAGTCAACTTGACATAGACTTCCACCTCTCCTACAATTTCGTTCGTATTATTGGATTGTAAACTTCCGTTGTTCCCAATATTACCATTAATGGTGACACGGTTATTCATTAGTTGGGTACTCAATGCAACTTCTACTTGACGGTCACTAATATTGTCACCAGGTCGATAGTTAAATCCAATATCAAAGTCATTAGAAATTTCAGATAACCAACTTGAAAATTGGTTGGACAGAAGCTCTGAGGCAGTTGCACTAATCAAGTCGGCATTATTCGATTGATCGGAACTGGTTCCCTTCAGATAATCAGGAGTTGTAAACTTACCGATAAGAAGAATCGAGATCATCTGTCGGGTTACCTCTTCTTTGGTAGATAAATATTGAGCAATCTCATCTTTTGTCCTTTCATCAGCCGTTGGCAGCTCTATGGCAAAATCTACTGTCGGATTTGATAGATCATTCGTAAGCTTGATAATACAATCTACCTTGATACGTTTGCTGTAGTCACTATTAGAGTCACTATCTCCCAAAAGCTCTTTTAACGAAGCCTTTGTAGAATATACCGCCTCTAGATTTAACCTCGCTTTATATGGATCACCTTCCCAACTAAGGGTACTATTCTCTTTAACCTTAAAGTGTTTACTGATAAACCCCTGTCGCGTAAAGTTATAGTTTCCTTTGGCAATAGTATAATCTCCATACATGGATATTTCGCCTTCTTTATTATACAAGATACGCATATCTCCTGTTCCAGTACCCTCTATTTGATCTGCTGAGTTCCGATCAAATTGGATACGGAATTTCGCATCAGGAGTCATGGTTAGGTCTAGATTAAACGTGAAAAATTCATCCTCTTCCCCTTGTTTAAGCTCTATCTTTTCCTGGAAGAACCTCTTAGGCTTCTTGAATCGAATAAAACTATTCTCTGTGGCACTCGAAGGCCCTTGCATTGGGATCGTGATGTTGGTTCCGAGCCCGGTTTTAACATTCACCGATAAATTCAGATCATCCGTATTCCCCGACAAGCGGAAATCACCAATACCGTGTGCTGAGCCATAGAATTGCTCATTGTCGTCTACTGTTGTGTTTAATATCGACATATAATCAGTGGATACATTCAAGTCGAAGTCAAAATTTGAAAAGAACTCATGTTTAATGTAACCATTGAATTTAGCTGTGTTTCCTTCTACATCTTTCATGCCCATATTCTGAAACTTAATGGTGTCAGGAACAAATTTCACACTATCGGTGATATAGTAAGTTGTTTTGGTGTAGTCAATACCTATTTCTCCTTTATTTAGCAGTACGGTTCCAATCAAATATGGATGTGTCGCTTTACCTTCCACCTTTACCTTTCCTGATATATCTCCTCCCACATGATATGCGAAGCTATTCAAGAATGGCATCAAACTAATGAATGGAACCTTATCTAGTTCTGCATCATAGTCCATCCAGTTCTTCGAAGGAGAAAAACTCCCATGGGCATCCAATATTCTATGTCCATCATTCAGAAGCAGAAGTTGAGAGAATAGTTCCTTGTCCACACTATTCCAATCAGATTTAAGGGAGATATCTCCAAGAGGCTTGTCACTAAAAGAGAAATCCTTAATAAACAGGTCTCCTAGAACTATGCGGTGATGATAGAGATCTTTTAGGGTTAGAATACCATTAGTATTTCCGCTCAAGCCTGTGTCCCAAGCTAAGATAGTATCAATTTTCCCTATCTCCACATCTCGAAAGTTGATATTCAGAGAGTCATTAGGTTCCGATGAGACTTTTCCATCGATCTTTAGGTGGTGGTACACATTAGAAATCTCGAGGTTTGCTATCGACACAGAGCTACTGTCAATATCTACTGTAGATTGGCTTATCCCAATTTTATGATCAGCAATATAGACGTAAGACGAATCCATCTCGAAGTGTAACATCGGGATTTTACGCACCTCATTATCTCTTGAGATAATTGTTTTGATTGGAATATTACCCGAATAGGTGATAGAATCTGAATTACTCCAAGAAATCAGAGAATAGATTGTATCGTTCTCCGCCTTAGAGTGTAGTGCCAAATTATGAAACGAATAACTTTCTCCAATTGAGACTTTCGAAGCTCTAAATCGAGCTTGTAATGATTTAGAATCATTGAATATATGGAACGACACATCTTGAAGTAGATTCTTATCATGATACAACTCCGGTATTTCAAACAAAAGATTCCCTGTATGGGTTGAGTCGACCAACGAACCCGATATCTCAATAGGAAAGTGGATGGCCGATTTCGGAGAGAAGTATTCCAATAGGCCCAAATCGTCGTTGATCTTTCCTTTAATTTTAATATTATTATTATCCGTAAGTACCGACTCGCTGTATAAACTTGGCAGGTGAGAAGAGAGTATATTTCGAAGAGAATGGAAGAGCGATTTGTAAGTGTAATCACCAACAATTGCGATATTTATGAAGTTACTTATCAGTTCAAAATTCCTTTGTCCCTCTTGTTTGTCTGTATTTACCTGAATGTCTTTTAACATATAGTGATAGGTTCCATTGGACATATCGAAATAGTCGACATTTACCCCCCCCTTAAAATTATCAATCGTATTTCCTGTGAAATTGGCTTTCATTGACATACTTATGGTATCGATACGATTAAACTCAGACTGTTTGAGATAAGCTGGAACAAAATCTTTGACATCCAATTCGAAATTATAGCTCGGAACCTCCGCCAAATAATCCACCTTACCATTAAAATTTAGGTTAAGGTGTGGGTCTTGAATACGAACTCCTCCTTGAAAACCTCCAGTATATGCTCGTCCGTTTAAAAAGATCGAGTTCACTTCATAGTTTTGAATCTGTATACTATCGATGGTTCCTAGAACATTCAAGTCATAATCATTTTTATCTAGATAGTAACCTTGAATATTTGAGTGGAGCGTTAAATTGGCTATGGTTTTAGCATTAGCGAGTGCTCCAAGTTTAAAGTTTGTTGTATTGAAAACCCCGTTAACATTGATTCGTCCTTTATCATCTGGACGAATGGCAATATCCGTTTCCATCCGACCCAAAGCACCTGTTAAAGTTCCAAAAGCCACAAAGTCCGAAGGAAAACCCGTAAACTCTCCTTCATAATAAAGTTGTCGTTTACCTTCAATAGTTTCCGGAACATCGAGATTCCTCGTCTTAAAATATAGCGGCATTTTCATCTGTCTAACTTCAGAGAGATCAATCACAGCTCTATCTAACCGTGCAAAGATGAATGTATTCTTAAAATTCGGTAGGCCAGTGAAACTTACATTTCCTTTCAACATTGTCTGATCCTTAATGCGAAATTCAAAATCTTTCCCCTTTAAGTTTGATATAGGGCCCCTAATAATTCCTTTCAACCAAACCACTTCATCCATCCCTTTTATCTCCGGAACAAAATAGGAAATATCTTCAAGTGAAATACTTGACTGTTTTAGTTCTATATAAAACGGGCGTTTTACCATCTCATAAGTAACACTGTCTTGTCTCAATTTCATCGCACAACTATCCACCTCTATCTTAGAATAGCCTGTCTCCACTTGAAAGTTCTGTAGCCGAATAAGCTCGGGGTTTACAGTTAGCTTACCTGTAATATTTTTCACCTCAAAAGAGTTTATCTCATTAAGTGATAGCTGTTTTAGATCAATAAATAGAAGTGAATCGTTTTTGGTGGTAGAAAAATCTATAGTAATATCATCCAAATCGATATGTCGATAGTCAAAAAGTCCGGACAATTCTCTAAAATTGTCATCATTATTTTTGATATGAGCATCTTCAATACGAACATTACGAAGCTGAAATTGCCAAGGTGAATCCGTATCACGAGGTTCACTCGTTTGTAAGGAATCAACCAAAAACTGATAGTTGTAATTTAAACTGTCTTGATATCGTTTGGAGTTAATATATGCAGATTCAAGAAGAATGCTATTGGAGAAAATTTGTTGCTCTTCAAGTCTTAACGAATCGACTTCTACAACCAATGCTTTAGAGAATAGAAGTGTATCGTCTTTCTGATCTCTCAATAAAAAGTCCCGCAACACTATTTTGTTGAAAAATCTAATGTCTACTTTCTTGATAGATATCTGCGCACCCAATTGCTGAGAAAGATTCTCCGTTATAGATTGTGCAATCTTGGTTTGTACATAGCTTGTCATTAATGCGACATAACCAGCACAAAGCGTGATTATTAGCATCAAGACTATAAGTAGTACTATTTTACCTATTTTTTTAATAACTTTGAGTCTTTAAAAAGAAAAAACATTTCGTAACCGAGGATACTTGTAACAACAAAAATCGTAATTTTTTGCTCAGCGTCATAGCATATGAGCAAAAAAAAATAGAATAATCAAGTTTTCTTCGCACGTTGTCGTATATAGCATATGGAAAAGGATATTTTTATATTGGGGATTGAGTCATCTTGTGATGATACTTCAGCAGCAGTGATCAAAAATGGGGTGATATTGAGTAACGAGGTCGCAGGTCAAAAATGTCACGAAGCCTATGGTGGCGTTGTTCCTGAACTCGCTTCAAGAGCCCATCAACAAAACATTATTCCCGTAGTGGATATGGCGTTAAAAAATGCCGGTATTAAGGCAACCGAACTTTCTGCCATCGCCTTCACCAGAGGCCCTGGTCTACTTGGTTCCCTGCTTGTTGGCACCTCTTTCGCAAAAGGTTTGTCGCTATCGACAAATGTGCCACTTATTGATGTTAACCATCTTCAAGGACATGTCCTTGCTCACTTTATTGGCGAAGAAGGAGTAGACAAAAAGATGCCTAAATTCCCATTCTTATGTCTTCTTGTATCTGGTGGTAACTCACAAATTATTCGTGTCGACGATTACCTCTCTATGGAAGTGATTGGTCAAACCATCGACGATGCAGCTGGAGAAGCCTTTGATAAATGTGCTAAAGTGATAGGACTACCTTATCCTGGAGGCCCATTGATCGATAAGTATGCAGCCTTGGGTAATCCCGATGCCTTCACCTTCTCTAAACCACGTATCCAAGGATACGACTACTCTTTCTCAGGGTTGAAAACAAGTTTCTTATACTTCCTAAGAGACCAAATCAAAGTAGATCCCGATTTCATCGAGAAGAATAGAAATGACATCTGTGCATCCCTACAAAAAACAATCATCGATATCCTTCTCATTAAGCTACGTAAAGCAGCCACAGAGACAGGAATAAACGAAGTATCTATTGCAGGTGGAGTATCCGCAAACAAAGGATTGCGTGCTGCCCTACAAGACGATGCAAAAAAATTCGGTTGGAATCTATTTATCCCACCTTTTGCTTTCACAACCGATAATGCGGCCATGATCGCCATTACAGGGCACTACAAGTATCTAAACCAAGATTTCATTGGTCAAGATGCAATGCCATATTCGAGAGTAACATTCGATAAATAAAAAATAACTATAGAGGATTGGACTATCATTAAAATAGACCATAAACTCGAAATCCTCTCTTATAGAGTAGGACCATTACCAACAGAGGGCTTTCATATACGAAAGCCCTTTCTTCTTGCATAAAACCAGCCCCCTTCTAGCACCCATCCCTATACTAAAGTTACCCTAAACTTACCCTTAAGTTACCCTTCCCTTACCTCCACACGACAAAAAGGTAAAGAAACCGTATGCAAACCGTAAGTCATATATGTCGAAAATATAGAGAAGTCCCCCGCTTTATTACCATCATATCCTTACATGTCCAACATCGATATCATCTTTGAAGCGCAAGGGATGGGATCCCGATTAAAATAGAACCACCAAGACACAAAGGATATCGGGATGATTCGCAGGGATGGCACACCGATGAAACTGATTAGACCGATGAAACAGATCTTTTTTTTTATATGACCACGTAGAGGCGCGATGCTCGCGTCTATTGGATACATCAACAGCCCCGAATGGGGTGATCGAAGCTAGCCCAATGGTGGAGTGGAAATGAAGTGCTTTAGCTCTGAATATGGAATGGAGCCTTGGGTTAATTCCACTCATCTACATCCAAGGGCTGAAAGTCTGCCCCCTCAGATCTTGGCTGGTGTGCAAGGTGATGGGATACAGATTAAAATAGAACCACCAAGGCACAAGGGTGGATGTATATGAATGGAAACAACAAATTCATAGCCACGGATTCAACGGATTAGACGGATTTTCGCGGATCTTGGTTGGGGTGCAAGGTGATGGGACAACTGCTGGGAACGCTGAGCTCCAGCTCGGCATCGTGTGTCAACTTTATCATTGAGCAACTTGCCCGTAATGCAATATACTCAGATGAATACTAAGGTTGTCGCTCTCTTGTGGTACGATGCCGAGCGGAGTTCAGCGTTCCCAGCGGATGGCACACAGATGAAACAGATCTTTTTTTTGACTACGTAGAGGCGCGATGTTTGCGTCTAAAATATAGCCACAGATCAGACGGATTCTCATGGATCTGATTGAAGGACACGGTAAAAGAACCACGAAGGATTTTTTGTATGCTGCGACATTCCCTGAAGGGAAAACGAACATAGCCCAGTGCGAAGCGCTGGGTGTTGATGTGAAAATAAATAGGAGGGCTGAAAGTTAGACCGCTCTCTATCCATTCCATGGACGTTGATTTGCGTAGTTTGTGCCAATTCATTGGCACGCCTTGCGCCTTTCGATAGAGACGATTTTTTCTGTTAATTAGATGACTTATCTTTTGTGTTTTTTCATAATTATGACCATATTTACGAGTGCAAAAGTAGATGTATATCCTATGTTGTATAGCATGTTTATGGTGTAGTTTTTATTTTTACCTTTGCAGTGTGCTTACGAGATGTTAATAATTGTAAAGATGATAGGGTTTTTGTTAAAATACTGCCGTAATCGATTGATTGTCAGTATTGTCTTTTGTTTGCTGTCAGAGAGGTAGTTCCAGCGAGAGTAGGATTAAGACCATAACTTTAATTTCTATAAATTGCTATTACACCAGTCAGAGAGGTAGTTCCAGCGAGAGTAGGATTAAGACATGACTAATCTTACTAGCGATACAGTTATACGGTGTCAGAGAGGTAGTTCCAGCGAGAGTAGGATTAAGACGTCAAATGCTGACGCAAATGACGGAACCTAAGTGTCAGAGAGGTAGTTCCAGCGAGAGTAGGATTAAGACTTCATCAGGTACCACTATATTAGAACTTCCAGCGTCAGAGAGGTAGTTCCAGCGAGAGTAGGATTAAGACATAGAATATTCGTCACTATCGCCTTTAGTATGGCGTCAGAGAGGTAGTTCCAGCGAGAGTAGGATTAAGACAAGGTTTTGATTTCTTTGAGATTATCGAATCTTATGTCAGAGAGGTAGTTCCAGCGAGAGTAGGATTAAGACCTAGATTAACTCTAGAGCTGTTGATTAGGTTACGTCAGAGAGGTAGTTTCAGCGAGAGTAGGATTGAGTTTTGTAGAGACGAAAAGACTTTGCTGTACGAAATACAACTCCTTATAGGAGGGGTTGATGAAAAGCATATTAGAACACTTGGTTCTGGTATGCTTTTTTATATTGTATGGATGAGGTATCCCTCTCGTGCCAATGAATTGGCACAAACTAGGTCGTATTGGATGTGGTGTGGTTGAAGTTGGAGTGTGATGGTTTGTGCCAATTCATTGGCACGCCTTGCGCTTAGCGTTGATGTATATGAATGGAAAATAAGGAATTCATAGCCACGGATTAGACAGATTTTCACGGATCTTGGTTGGGGTGCAAGAATGGGACAACTGCTGGGAACGCAGCGCTCCGCTCGGCATCGTGTGTCAACTTTACCATTGAGCAACTTGCCCGTGACGCAACATACGCAGAGGAGTACTAAGGTTGTCGCTCTCTTGTGGTACGATGCCGAGCGGAGCTCAGCGTTCCCAGCGGATGGCACACCGATGAAACAGATCTTTTTATGACTACGTAGAGGCGCGATGCTCGCGTCTATTGGATGCATCAATAGCCCCGAATTTTCACGGGTCTTGGTTGGGGTGCAAGGGTATGGGACAACTGCTGGGAACGCTGAGCTCCAGCTCGGCATCGTGTATCAGGAGAGCGACAACTTAGTATTGCTTCATGGATCTTGGTTGATGCTTCGTTGCCGAGCTAGAGCTCACCGTTCCCAGTGTTTAGCAATTTCATTGTTTCGAACCATTTAATCCATGATCCGCTCCAACTTGAGTTGATCTACGACCACTCAATACTTGATTAATGACCATCAGCTTAAACTTCTTGTCGTATCCTTGCCTTTGTTTACCTTTTGTCATAGTACAAATATAGATTACTAAGGGGTAACCTTATGTCTGGTCAATAGTAGCAATTCCATTTTTAAATGGATAAAGAGGGTATCTCTTATTGTCTCCAATTTATTAATAAAATTGTCTTAAAATATTAGCAGCTTTGTTGGTTTTACGGTAATTTGTTAAGAAATAGTTCTCGTCATTTTATTTTTCAATATTATCATAGAATTACATGAATCGACTCGTGTCATTAACATTTTCTTTCGCCTTATCTCGAATCTTTTCTCCTTTGTTGAGTTTCATGAAAATGGAGAATTTCACAAATCTACCGTGAATATGACTATGTTGCTGTGTGGTAATGTCATTGAAGTAATAGGTGTAGTCTCTTTTATATGAATCAAATATATTTTCAATGTTTAGAGAAAGAATGATTCTTTCATTTTTCATTAAAGAATAAGTTGCGCCAATATCAAGGCTCCAATTACTACCATAGTCGAATTGAGGTGATTGATATTCAGGGTTATATTGAGACCATAGGTTCAATCCTGCTCGTTTGGTTAGCTTATAGTCCATTCCTGCTTTGTAGTTGTACTTCCAGTAGGAGCTTTTTCGGCCTTTCACCAATTCAAATTCGTTTTTGAAATTCGTTAAGGAGTTGTGTACTGCATCGAAACTAAAGTAACCACTTAGTTTCTTACTGAAGAACTCGAAGGGAATAAATGCGTTTATCTTAAATTGATGGTTGTCTGCATAGTTTAAATAGGTCGATTCGATTAAGTTATCCCCTTTCTTGATGAAAACTTCTCCTTCTAGATCTTTGGTTTGTATATATCTAAACCCAATGCTACCGTGAACAAATAAATAATTAATCAAAGCAATTCCATTACTCATCGTAGGATTTAAATATGGGTTTCCTGTTTTGTATAGATACTCATTGATATATGTTGTTCCTGGTAATAGATGTTCGTAATTGGGGCGCTTGATACTACTAACATACCCAAAGATAACTTGATAGTTGTTGCTTGGTTTATAATATAGGTGTGCATACGGAAAGACATTCGTATATTTATTCGCAATGGTGTTGGTTGCATTTTGGAGCACATTGTAATTGGAATGCTCCACTCTTGCAGAAGCCACAAAAGTCATGTTGTGGGTGATTGTTTGTGAAAGTTTCAGATAACCTGAGTAGATATTCTCATCGCCGCTAAATTCACTATCGGGATATTCCGTTTTTTCAAAGGAAGGCTTTGTATTATACACATTTTCGACCAAATGCCCTAATACTGCTTTACTCCCTAAATAAACCTTCAATCCTATATTCTTAAATTGTTTGTCAAAGTCCAATTTGAAAGTGTGACGTTTCCCGGTCATATCAGACTCTGAATTTAGATAGGATTCGGTTTCCTTACCATTCAAATCGTTATAATAATCTTGATCGTTTCTTATTCCACCAATATCCATGCCGTAGGAAAGGCGCAACTTGTAGCTAAGAGAATCAGGTGAAGAATACGCTACATTCGCCGACCATAAATCATCATTTCCTTTGCTTTCAATGGTTTGTGTATAGGATTGGTGATGATGGGTATTCCAATTATTTATGTCTTGTATAGTGTTGCCTTTACTGAAGTCTGTATATCCAAATAGGTTTAAATTTAAAGTGTGCCCACGCTTGCTATTCCATGCTAAATTAGCACTACCAATAAACTTATTTAAGTCGTATTTTCTTTCTCTATCGTTGTTTACTTTTAGGCCATTAGAGTATATAGTACTATCTTGTTTGTTGCTCCAATTCAAATCGTTGGAGAAGGACAGGGAGGTATTAAAAATGATATCGTTTTTCTTAAACATATAAAAAAGATTTCCTCCTCCTGCTAGATTATTCTCATCATAACGAAGGGCATCTAGACCAATACTACCAAAATATCCATCTACTCTTTGTTTTTTAGAGACCAAGTTGATAATGGCACCATCCGATGCATCATTGGTTCCATCACTCAATGGTTTTAATTCGATTTGATCCATCGAAATAGAGGGCATGGCTTCTAACAGCTTTATCGCATCACGACCTTGAAGAAGCTGCTTTCTGCCATCTATATAAACATAAGCAGCCGATCCGTTTAAAGATATCCCATTGCTATTGATGGTTACGCCAGGCAACTGTTTTAATAGTTTCGAAACACTAGAACTCTCATAGTTGGGGATGGATGAGATATTTGCAACGATTTTACCATCCTTATATTCAATGGGCTTTCTTTGTGCCGTTATTTTTATCTCATCTGTAGACTGAATTCTTTCCTCTAGAATAATTTTGTGTGCTAGGTGACTGTCATACCTTTTTTGCATCGGAAGGTAGGACAGATGGTAAATCTTTAGAAAATAGTTTCTTGAAAGATATTTATCCTCGAAAGCAAATTCCCCTTTTTGATTTGTCGTTGTAGTTTTAATAATCGTAGAATCCTTAGGAGACATCAATGCCACACTAGCAAATTCAATCGGTTTATCTGTTTTGTTACAAAGAAGATATTTAGAATTCTGACAAATCCCAGTAAGAAAAGGGAAACAACAAAGTGTAAAGAATATTAGAATTTTTGTCATGTTTATAATGCCTTAATATAGTAAAGAGTTTAATAAAGAAATGAATTATAACAAATATATACAATATTTAATTAAATAAGGTAAGGGAGTAGTAGTTCTAATTTAGAGTATGTAATGTTAATATTTAAATAAAACTTACATTATATTTCCATTATGTAATTATATATCAATAATTGAGTTGTGAATGTTGTTATGTTCCAATAGATCTTAGCTATTTGTATTTCATAAAACAGTGCTCTATATATAATTAACATATATTATTTAATTGTAGTTTATCTGGCTATCTATGTTTGTGACCGAAGAGGAAACACATGACGTAGGCGAGGTATTCGGTGAATTTGTTGAGTGTGAGAAATGGGATGTTGAGTTTATGGACAAAGAGACAAGTGAAGAGAATGGCTAATTCATGGATGTTGCGGTCGAGGAAGCCAGTGGAAGTAGTTTGGTTGTTGCGATTACGAGGGTCTTGTTTGTCGGCGATGAGGTGTTTTTGATGATGCGCACGGATGGCACACAGATGAAACTGATTAGACCGATGAAACAGATCTTTTTATGACTACGTAGAGGCGCGATGCTCGCGTCTATTGGATACTTCAACAGCCCCGAATGGGGTGATCGAATCTAGCCCAATGGTGGAATGGAAATGAAGTGCTTTAGCTCTGAATATGGAATGGAGCCTTGGGTTAACTCCACTCATCTACATCCAAGGGCTGAAAGTCTGCCCCCTCAGATCGTAGTTGACTCAAATGAATGGAAACAAGGAATTCATAGCCACGGATTCAACGGATTAGACGGATTATCACAGATCTTGGTTGGGGGGCAAGGGTATGGGGCAGCTGCTGGGAACGCTGAGCTTCGCTCGGCATCGTGTGTCCACTTTACCATTGAGCAACTTGCCCGTGATGCAACATACGCAGAGGAATACTAAGGTTGTCGCTCTCTTGTGGTACGATGCCGAGCTGGAGTTCAGCGTTCCCAGCGGATGGCACACAGCTGAAACAGATCTTTTTATGATCACGTAGAGGTGCGATGCTCGTGTCTAAAATTTAGCACTTTTAGCATATGGTTGTTGCAAATTAAATGTTTGCATGAGGTCTCCTTATCGTACCAATGAATTGATACAAACTAGGTCGTATTGGATGTGGTGTGTGTGTTTGCTAGTTTGACTGGGATCAGTTCTTTTGATAGTGTGGAACATCCAGAGAATGATGTGTAAGAGGTGAAGAAGACATTAGATCAGACGAAAGTTAGGTTGTTGACTCAAGAACATAAAGTGGTTTATTTGGAAGATCGGTTTTTTGAGCGATTGGATAGAGTGGAAGCGAGATTAAATGTGGAGATTCGAGGACAACAGAGACAGATGGATGATTTAAGGGGGCTGATACATATTGTTCTTTCGTTCCAGGTTGGTTTGAGTGGATATCTGATTTATGAGAAACGAAGTGTAAAGAAGGAGTAGGTTCCTTCTTTTTTTTGTATTTTTAAAATAAAAAAATGAATCCAAAACGAAGAGATCGTATTCAATTAATTCTATTCATTTTCTTAATATTCTCTATTATTTTCTTTCTTGTTAATTCAATTTGTAATAATGATTCAACACAAACTATGGCCTCTATAGCTCTTCTAATATCTGTTGTCTCACTATTTGTAACATTATTATCTTATAATAATATATTAGATTCAAAATTACCACAGGTATTAGTCGATTTAGATGCAAGTAGCAGAAATGAACTGGTTATGCTAGTTGTGAAGAATGTAGGAGAAAAGCCCGCATTTAATATTAGTGTTGAATTTAATAAAGAAATACCAACTGGAGAAAATGGTAAATATTTTTGTGAAAAAATAGGGGGGGGGAGTAAAAAAACATTTGGTATAAAATCAATTAATACAACACAGGAGTATAAATATATCATTGGTTTAGGAACAAAGTTCTTTAAGTGGGCTCAAAGAGAAAGTGATCCGATAAGCGCAAACATTGTTTATTATTTGTGTGATTCCAAAAGAAAAAGATATCGAATGGAAACAAAGGTTATAATTGATGCGAAGATTTATGGAAGGACTGCTAGTTATGAGTCAGAAAAAGAAATGTATTACTTTAAGATGCAAAGTTTGCCAGAACAGTTAAAAGATGATAGAGCTGCATTACTTAGGATTTTGCATAAATTAGAGAAGAAGGATTAGGTTACTTCTTTTTTTTGATCCCTATACCCAAAGCCGTTGAGCGAAGCTCATAAGGCATGGGAGGTGTAGGGATTGTTTAACGTACCGATAATCGCTATTTAATCAATCAAATCGTAACTTAAAGACTCGATATGATTCTTTATAGTATTCAAAATTTATATCAGTCATAAAAATATGATTTGATCTTGTTTTGAAATAAAAGGGAGTACCGCCCTGAAGGTTTATTGTACTTTGAGTCTTAGATATTGGTGGAAGTGTTTCAGCATCCAAATATTCTTTAGATTGTAGTATGTTCATCACATCAGCAAAAGAGTTGTCAGAAGCCTTTGACAAATGCAATGTAAATTTCTCTTTAGAAATAATCGATTCTAAATTATCGTATTTTAATATGATTGGAATAGCAATGTCAATTATACCAAACATATCTTGAAGTAAAGACCGTAGATTATTATAATAGGGTGTGTTCAGCTGTTCTGTTATTTCTATGAATTTAAACCTTTTATTCATTAAGTAGTCCACAAGAATATTTGAACTTGTAGTTTTATTATATTTGTTTCTGTCATTTTTTTGAATAACGATTTCGGATGAGAGAGAGCCTTTTAATTTTGTAATATCTAACCAATAACCTTCTTCTGAAATATTGCTCAAGACTATGATAAAAAGAGGTAACTCGAAGGAATTAAAATAAACATAGTCCTCTGTGATATCAACAACTACTTTAGAGTGATCTTGCTTTTGTTCATCTATTTCATAAATCTTTATTCCATATTGAATATTTACAGTCTCTTCTTTCTTTATTACTTCAATAATACCATCAATCTGATTGTCTGGTTTTTTGAATGAATGGAATAAAATATTTGAACTAACGATGTGTTCTTCAAATATATCTACATTTGTGAAGCGATTATTTACCATATTTTTGTAAGTAGTTTCTAGCATTAGTATAAGTCATTTTATAAAATTCCAGCTCTTTTTTGTGTAACTCTAAATAATTTTCACAAAAAGAGAAAGTCCCATTTTTTATTGCACATGTAGCTACTCTTTTACCAGAATTTTTTAATGTGTCAAGGTATTTCTGATCATTTAATTTTATACCAATTCCACTGATAAATCCCTCAAAATTAGGATTGTTGTTAAGAACGTGAACAATTGAGTTATAAGATTCAGAAAAGTGGTTAATTAAAGTATATAGTGGTTTGAAATTCTGGTTGTTAATAAAATCTAGAAAAACATCAACGTAAGGTCTTTTTATGATTTCATTATGCATGATTGCTTTAAGTGTGTCATAGTCGAACTCATATACATCAGGATCAGTGATGTAAAAAGAAATCGTTCCTTTGGAAGTGTTATGTAACCGACCTTTAATGTTAACAACATAGGCTTTAGTTAGTAAAGGCACGAAAACAGCACCATAAACTGGCATCGGATGTTGTTCCCAGTAGTCTCTGTGATTATCTATAGTTATTGAACAAAGCTGTGTACTAGGAGTAAAAAACGATTTCCCTGATTTGATTTGGAAGGATACAAATTTTCCCATTCCTTCACCATCATCATTTGTCTCTTCAACAATAATATCTATGCCTTTATCTTTTTCACGTTCAATTTCTCTAAATATCCTACCTGATTTAGATATAATACGTTTCATGCTCAGGATACCTTTTCTTTCTTCAGAATTACTTATTAGGTGTTTCATAATCTATTGATAAAAGTTTCAGTGTAAGATATCTAAAATAGATAGGAATGTATAATCTTCTTCATAATGAATATTATTGATTTTGTTTAAAATAGGAAAGTTTGTTTTTTGCGAATGAGTGAAGCCTAGAGTAAGCGAAGCTGTATGTTAAAAGATGAATGACTGAAAGAGAGACTGAGTATTTGAGCGTAAGTAAGGAGGAGAATTGAGGAGGAAGGGGACATTAATTAGTGTGTGTCAAAAGGGGTTTAAATAGCAAATTAATTGTCATCAATTTTTTGTAAAAGTAATTCACCACTATTACAGTCAAAAGTTTCCCTAATCGCCCTATTAGACCTACTATCAAAATTTAATGTTTGGATGAGGTATCCCTATTGTGCCAATTCATTGGCATGCCTTGCGCTTAGGGTTGATGTATATGAATGGAAAATAAGGAATTCATAGCCGCGGATTAGACAGATTTTCACGGATCTTGGTTGGGGTGCACGAATGGGACAGCTGCTGGGAACGCTGAGCTCCAGCTCAGCATCGTGTATCAGGAGAGCGACAACTTAGTATTGCTTCATGGATCTTGGTTGATACTTCGTTGCCGAGCTAGAGCTCAGCGTTCCCAGCGTTTGGCATTCTTATGGTTCTTTTTATTATGGTAACTATAATGCTTTGGATGTGCATTGATTTGACTGTATGTGTGATTGATGTTTTATTGCTCGTACGTGCAATGATTAAAGAAAACATTGTATGTACGAGCAATTGAAAACATCCTATTTATTCACTTTTATGCTTTTAATTTGATTGTTGCCATAAAAAACAGGAAAATACATGTGTTCCATACGTGCAGGATTAATATTAACCTTTCCTGAATAGCGAGGAACTAACTCTATTTTCACCTTATAATTACCTTTATGAAGCATGCTATAGTAAATGGATACCTTTTCTTTATGGTATTCACGATGAGATTCACGGTATTGTTTTTGTGTTTTGTTATGGTATGAGCAAACTGATGGTATCGGTATCTCTAGTAAAAGATACTCTGATTCTTTCTTTATGTGTAGATCTACTACCAAAGTCACTTTCTCACCTGCCGTTAAATGAGATATGGTATCTTCATTTTTTTCAAATGAGCTATGAATTTCAAAATACTCATCTTTTCGTACAGATGTTTTATTGAAATATTTACTATGCCATCCCGCAAATACTAATTGATGCCCTTTTTTGATTATGCTTACTGTATCTCCCTCGTTAATTTCTCTAGAAAAAGGAAATTTAGTAATATCCTCTAGATCTCCGTTAATCCTTACACTTAAAGAGTTAGACTTAATACTTGCTTTTTCCTTAAGTAGGTCCGGCAGAATATGTTTTATAATTAATGCTGATTCATAGGTGTTTCTCCAACCCTGTCTATCCCTACTTTCGTAGAAGTAGTTTCTTATTTTTGGAAGCCAATCATTATAGTTACCATCGTTTTTAAGGATTTCATACATTAGTAGCGTTTGCTGAACTCTACCATAGTATAGTGACCATAATCTCTTACCCCAATAATAATTACCATACAGAGTTTCTTGTTTATCCTTAATATAGGACGAAATATCTATCTCAATATTACTTCTTTGTTTTATCACTGTTAATCGCATTGAATCCACTCTGCTAAAGGTTGAGTCGTTCAATTGTTTGATTAAATTAGGGTAGTCGGCTTGTGTCTTTAAAGTTTGCAATGTATTTAATATGCTTAACTTCCCTCGTGAATCTAGTAGTGTATAATTATTCAATAACTTATATTTTATATCTTCTCGATTATACTCTACTTTGTAACCCGCCTGTTTAGCTAACTCTAAGCCTTCAATTACATGTGCTGTTATCCACCATTTGGTATCTGTTTCTGACCACCAACCCCATACTTTATCTTTATTGGTACTTTTTAGCAGACGAGCAATTAGCTTATTTACATCCTTTTTATAATTGAATTTTTCTTCTTTGTATGTACATACCTTTTCTTCATTCAGTAAGGCAATTAGCTTGGATGAAGCTTGTTCGTTACACAAATGTGAGTAATTGCGTAATTTAGCAGTTTCTTGAAGTAAAATATTTAAAGGATTGGATTCTACATAAAGTAATCCCTGTGTAGAATGCATAGGGATGCGAAAACCAAGTGTCGTATCTCTATTCATACTGAAAAAAGCTCCACTTGTTTCTTCTACTCCTAAAGGCACTACAGTTAATTTCTTATTCTCTCCATCAAAATAACCGTTGTCACGTTCAACCGAATAGGTCATAGATAAGGTGTCTGTGCTGCTTGCGTTAACATGTAAAGTATCAACAAGTATGCGACCTAAATTTCTTTCCTTTTTGAATAGTTCTGTTGAATCAACACTGTAAGTTGAACTTACTTTAATAGAATCACTCAAATAACTAATTGACTTCCCTATTGCCTTGATGGAATCTCCCTGTGTTAAAAACCTAGGAATCAATAATTGTGCAGATAATGGTTTAAACGATTTAATTTCTCCTTGCACTTGCCCTGTTTGTCTATTCTTTCCCACAGCAAGTGCAAATGTGTTCCATGATGTTATGTCATCAGGGAAGGTGGTTGTAAAAGTGGCTTCTCCTTTGCTATTTGTAACCAAATTTGGTTGCCAAAATGCTCCATCGGAGAAATTATTACGTAAACTATAACTACTGCCAGCCTGAACAGGAATGTCAGTTGCATTCAATTGCTTGGCAAAAGGTAATCCTTTCCCACTTTTTGTGGTAATAATAATTACGCCTGAAGCTCCTTTAATACCATAAATTGCTGCTGCAGCTTCACCTTTCAAAACATTAATATCAGCCACTAAGGAATCATCTAATTCATTCATATCATACTCTACAGGAATCCCATCTACAATAACCAGAGGTTTATCGGATGAAGTATCCCCTATACCACGAATTTTAATATTTTGGGATGCTCCTGGGGCTCCTGCAACACGTCCTTGTATAGAATTTGACACAACAGATGAAATGCTGCCAGTGTCCATACTTTTTGTCTGAGTATGATCCGTAACAACAACCACTTCACTCAATTCTAATCCTGAAGTAGCTAAACTTACATTAATCTCTCCTGAATCGTGTACAGGAACGGTTACTGATTTATAACCTATATAGCTAAATTCCAACTCAAAATTGCCTTGTGGTAACTTAATGGAATAGTTCCCATCGAAATCAGAAATTCCACCAATGTTTGTGCCTTTAATACATATTGAAACACCAGGAAATCCTATATTGTCTGATTCGTCAACAACTCTTCCTCTTATTATATGTAAATTTCTACATTTAAGCTGCCTACGAATGAAGTTCGACTTAATTTCCGTTTTTGCTAACCTCTTATTGTAGAGTGAGCCTGATTTACTTTTCTTGAACCATTTCTCTTGTATCAACTGTGCTATATTCTCAGAATATTCATCCTTTAATAGTGAATCTGGTTGATTTGTTTGAATAACTGAAAGGCAATATGCCTTTAGTATGATATGTTTCTTTTCAAAATATGATCCATCTTCCATTAAGAAAAACAAACGATAAATACCTGGCTTTAAATCATGAATATGTTCTACATAGGATGGATAAATGCGCATAAATTGAGGATCAGAATCTCTAAAAACTAAAATATTACGCAATTGTATTGCCAAACTATCATTTGTATTATATTCTATCGCCAATACTCCATTACCTTTCATGGTGTAATATGGATTATCGTAGTGAATATATGAATTAGCATACTGGATCTTCTCTTCTTTACCCAGCCATTCAATCGTTTGCTTATTTATCACTTCATCATGAAAAGAAGGAGTTGCAAAATTATTATCTAAATAATTAAGATTCCAAAAGTGATCATTGGTCTTCATTTTTACGAGGCCTTCATCAATAGTGTATTCATATGATGGTTCAAATTTAAAACTAGTTGTAAACTTATCATGATGAGTAAAATTTACTTTCCCATTTTTAAAAGGGCCTACAATAAGTGCTTTGTTATAGTTGTAGTAGGTGAGATACTTATATGGTGATTTTGTGTTTTTAAGTATCTGATAATTATTATTCTGCTCTAAATAAATTAGTCCTTTCTGATTAGACGAATAGAATTTGGCAAACCGTGTTCTAATTAGCGTCTTCTCATCCTTCGTTAATTCAGGCTTCCTTTCTTTAATAATTACATGCTTATTCGCTTTTAATGGGTCAATAGATACCAAGGTTTTATAGTCTTGTTTAAAGTATACAGAATTAACGGTTAGGTCATAATCACTAGTTCTCAATCTTAATTTATGGTAACCTGGACTACACTTAAAACTATATGGTTTATTCGCGGCAATGGATGAATAAACCAAATCATAATCAAGGAAGATAAAATGAACTTGTACTGGTACCCCTTCTTTATACACAAATGGAGCAAATTGAGTTTGTCCTTTATCTAGCTTAGTATATTCAACATGAACGCCCTTTTGTGGACGAACAAATTTGTAATAGGTTATGGTATCTAAACTCATTCTTGGATTCCATGTATTATAGTCTAATGCACCGAATGATGTTGAACCAAAATAAGTATCTCCCATCATGTTATATTTATTATACATGGTGCGAGGTTTTGCTAATTTGCCATAATACCTGAGTGATGGAGCGCTATAGTTAAATTTTTTAGTTAATCCGTATGCTGTTAAATCCACTCCTTTTACAGGACGATCTTTATAGTCCCTTACCTCAAGTGTCATATCTACTGTCTGACCTGGATAAACTACTTGTGGCTGCTTCATCTTCACACTTAGTTGTTTTCTGTAAAGAGGAATATCGTATGATTGTTTATAGCTATTTCCTGCCCATTGATAGTTAAGAGAGACGAAACACCCTTTATTGCTTTTAAAGTTAATAAGGGTATCTAATTTCTGAGTGTGACCACTAGCTATTTCTTTATCCTTCTTGTAAACAAAGTATTTAAACCATACTCCCTGAGGGTTAAATACAGAGAAATTAACGGTGTTGTTGCTTCGTTGAGAGTTTAGGGATAGTGTGGGCTTATAATGATTAAGGCTAAAATATTTTTCTATAACTTCTGATTTAAGGTTATAAGATTCAATCAGCTTATTTACGACTTCGACATATGGTAATGTGACGCTTTGCTCCTTTAGTAAATTTCCGTTTTTATCAAATGCGGTTAGAAGAACTTCTAAAGGAAGCTCATTGCCGAGATTTTCATAAGTAAAGTGAATAGAATCGTTCTTAACCTTAAGTGAAAGTTCTTTTTTCTGGTGATGATAATGTATAGTTTTATTTTTCTGAATTCTTTCGTTTTCACTATTTAAAAACACCGCTTCTAAATCATATGAGAAATCCATTGCTGGAAAGATCGTATCTGGAATTTCAATTATCGTTTCTCCAACAGGATCTAACTTTTGTGTATAACGATACAGAGTATCTTTTAAGAACTCATGATCTTTATACAACTTACTGTATGTTCTTTGGGACTTTAGAGTAACAATTACCCTTCCGTCAGGTATAGCTAAACCATTCATATCCTCTCCTTTTAGATAAATATAAAATGGTATACCTCGCAACTGGTCATGTTTATCTGCCCGTAAGTTATATTTAATGCTATTAAGTTCGTACTCTTCAAATTTAAATGATTGAGATATCACTGTACTCCATTCTCCATTCTTTAGGGATACCCTGTAGGTTTTATCTAGCTTCATATTCAAGGAGTCGTGCAATACAAATTCATGCGTATAGATACCTTTCCGGTCAGGTTCTATCTCTTTGAGCTTAATTACCTTATTATCCACCCTTATAGATGCCATTAGCTTTTGATTACTAATAAAGTGACCATTTGGCTGTAATAGACATGCTTTAAAGCGCACTGTATCATTGGGTTTATATTTGGGTTTACTGAATACCATATATCCTTGATAGTTTTTTTTAGAAGATTTTCCGCAACAGCGTACTAATCTGTTTATCCAACCATAGGTTCCATACCTAAATATTGAACGGTATGTGTCCTTAAAAGGTTTGTAAATGTAGTAGGGCAAACCTTGAGGTCTACCATTGTATGCCGTCATAAACAAATCGTATGGCAAGTAAACTAGCAACTTTAATGGTACGTATACATATTTTATGGGTACAGAAAAAGTAACCCTCTGAAACTGAACTCCCTTTTTTACTTCATTGTCCAAGTAATGATAACTTGTGAATTCATTGTATGTCACTTCTAGCCAACCTCTTGTGTTTGTTTTTCTTTTTTGATATGCTTCGAGCTGTGGATTATAACGTACTGATTGTCCATTTATTTTGACTTTGGCATCTTCTAGAACTTCTCCAGTGGAATCCACAATAGTTAACAATAGGTCTGCGTAATTATTATACACAATGACTTCAATATCAGAGTATGATCTCATTTCTAACTTAAGGTCATTATCTTGAGCCCATACTAACAAGTAATTACCCTGTGAAAGTTTGCGGTTAAATATTGAATCTGTAGGAATCGAATCTTTAAGTACCGAAAAATAACCTTCATCTACTTCGCTCAGCCCTTTCTTATAAATAGCTCTTGCTTGTTTACGGCTTAACTGATATATGTATTTATAATAGCTGCTTCTTCGGCTATCTGACAGATTGTTAGCATTCCCTTGATTAAATACAGATATCAATAATATAGTTATAATAGGTATTATCGCTCTCATAAATATAGTTGTTTGTATGGACTCTTTACGAAATCTAGTGGATAAATGAATATCTTATTATAAAATATTTATACCATTTACTTAGCTTTACATGTTGGGTCTCCTTTTTTGTCGATTTATTGGATTTTGATTCTAATAGATAAAGTACTCCGATTATAGCCGATCATTAAAGCTTTTAGGACAGTCAATAGCGTAGAGGAACAGCTTTTATGTTATAGTAATTAATGAAGCGTTACCATATAAGATTCATTGACATCATTAGAAGAGGTCTCCACGACCGATATTAACAGGTCGAGTTATTCAATATAATCCATGTACTTTGCTGCAATGATGTGCTACAGTTCCCTTCCCAAAGAATAAGGGCTTAATATTATATCCAGTCAAATGTAGCAATTCCAACTAGAGTAGTATCGTACAATGGATGAATATTTTGTCAAGTTATGTTATGATTTTTTGTATTATTGTTCTGTTAGATAGTATCTATTTTGAATGATAAACTTATACAATAAAACATCATTATGAAAGAATTATTATTAGTCATTTCAATCCTGTTTGTTGTTAAGGTTGGTTTGGCACAAAAGAATAGTTTATGGAGTGCAGATAAGTACAATGAATCGTCTGTCTTGTATAATAAGGAGAAGCTTTCAGGTCTTATTTCAAATGATGAATCTTATTACGTTGAATATAGACCTTTTAAAGCCAATGGCGTCGGTGTTGTTGTATGCCCTGGTGGTGGTTATGCTAATGTTGCTATCGATTTAGAAGGGACAAAGGTGGCAGAGTTACTTACCAAACAAGGGTATACTGTTTGGGTCCTTAAGTACAGGCTTCCCTATGGACGTTCTCATGTCCCATTGAGTGATGTGCAGCAGGCATTGCGTTTGATGAGAGTGAAGGCTTTTGTGTTGGATATTGATGCGGATAAGATTGGTGTGATGGGATTCTCCGCTGGAGGACACTTGGCATCCACTTCTTCTACTCATTTTGATGATCCTGTATTTGATGGAGACTCTCAAACGGCACAGGTGAGTTGTCGACCTGCATTCTCGATATTGATTTATCCTGTAATTTCGATGGAGGAGTCTATTACACATCGAGGTTCGCGCAAGAATCTTTTGGGATTGCATCCTACCGATGTGCAGATTAAAGCATTCTCTAATGATTTGTCGATAGGTGAGGATACCCCACCCACTTTTATTCTTCATGCTGATGATGACAGGGTGGTTTCGTCTTTAAATAGTATCGCCTATTATCGCCGTCTCAAGGTGGTTGGTATCTCCTCTGAGATGCATATATTTCCTAAGGGAGGGCATGGTTTTGGTACGAAGCAGAGAGGCTTAAGTGTAGATCATTGGATGGATTTGTTGGTTCGCTGGTTGGATGATCATGTTATCGGATAGGTAGCATGAGAGAAGGTGTTATAATCTACTATCTATATAATTAGATGTTCAATAGACTCTATTTCTTGATTCTAGGAACCATTTTTATTGCGATACTTGACGGTTTACTTGTGTTTATTTCTGATTTTTTTCTATTTTTGTTCTGTTCGTAAACAAATTTTATGTTTGATGAGAAGAGTATTGTTACAAATATTGAGCGTATCGATGATGGTGATCTGTTTATTCGGATCGACAGGAATCAATATGTTCTTTCATCACTGTTTCGAACATAATCAATCGGACTACGCACTGTTGTATCCCGATAATTGGCACGAGGATGAGTCTTGTGATCATCACCATGCTACTGATTCGCATTCTCATAGTGCGAATTGTTGTGACTTTCACAGCGAAGATCTCTCTTCTTGTTGTGTGGTGGACCATATGTTTGTAAAGCAAGATCTGCTTTTAACCATTCAAGATCGCACAGAACTACGAGTGCCTGTACTTCACCTGTTATTGAAGTATACAGCAGATCAAACCACACGATTAGATGTCGATAGATGGACAGGTGTTGGAGTGGCTGATGATGCTCTCTTTGACTCTATTAATCTACAAATGCATCAGGGTACCCCCTCTTTGTGTATGTCCTTATGTAAGCTAAAGCTCGATTGCTTAAAAGTTTAATTCTTCCTGTTTGATAAACCATTCTGTTTTGTGTGAACTATGTTTTACATAAATCAAAGTTGGTATGTGTTTTATTAAAATCTGCTCCATATTAGATTCTAATGATTCTATGTTTCATATTCGTCTCTATTTTCATAGTGAAATAGGGTATGGGAATAAGTCCGTGTGTTTCAGGAGAAACATAAAGAGACCTAATCTATAAGAATAGGATACATGGTGTCTAATATGGATTCAGAAGTTTTAAACTTTTATTGATCTATATATGATGATGAATCGTATAATTATGAGTGTACTGTTTTTTGCACTCTCTACTGTTGTTTATGCAGTAAATTATAAAGGAAAAGTGGTGGAACTAGATCGCAACGGAAAAGCGAGTCCACTTCCTGGTGTGAATGTTGTTTTGAAAGGAACAACCCACGGTACGGTAACCGATTTTGATGGTAATTTTGAGTTAAGTGCCACCGACACATCAACCCCTTTGTTGTTTAGTTATGTCGGGTATAAAAGCATTAGTGTCGTACCTAAGAGTATCGATGGTATTGTTGTTGAGATGGTCTCTGGCGAGAGCTTAGGGGAGGTTACAGTGGCAAAGAGAAGAGCATCGACCTCTTTTTCTCGTGTTGCACCGATTCAAGCACAGAAGCTTACGGGTGCAGAACTAACCAAATGTGCTTGCTGTAATCTTTCGGAGAGTTTCGAAACCAATGCATCGGTGGATGTCTCTTTTGCGGATGCCGTTTCAGGAGCTAAAACGATAAAGATGTTGGGGCTTTCGGGTAAATATTCGCAGATGATGGTGGAGAATATTCCAGCACTCCGTGGTGCCCAAAATAGTTATGGGTTAGAATATATTCCAGGTACATGGATGCAATCGATTCAGATATCTAAAGGTACTGCAGCAGTGAAGAGTGGTGCGGAGTCGATGACGGGACAGATTAATGTGGAGCTGAAGGAACCTGATGGTGAAGAGAAAGGGTCGTTCTATATGTACGGAAATCAAGATGGAAAGATGGAGTGGAATTTCAACTACGCGATGAAATTGAATGACCATTGGAGTACTGGATTCTTTGGACATTATGAAGATACTTTCCGAGAGATGGATAACAACAGTGATGGCTTTCTTGATCGCCCTGTAACACGACAGTATAACTTCTATAATAAGTGGAAATATAAGTCTGATTTTATTAATTGGAAATTTGGATGGAGCTATCTCGATGAGAGTAGAGATGGGGGACAAACCACTTTTGATAGTGATGTCTCTCCTTTTGATCAGAGTGCTTACGGTATTGGTATCGACTCGAAGAAGATGAATGCCTATTCTAAACTCGGTTTTATCTTTGATCGTCCATCTACGAGCCTTGGTATTGTGGCGAAGTGGGATCGATATACTCGTGACTCATTTTATGGTCGACAGCTTTATGATGTGGATCAACAGAATATCTATGGTTCTGCAATCTACCAGTCTTATCTTTTTAATACCAACCATAACTATACTACAGGGGTTAACTATGTGAATGATCGCAACAACAATCAAGTTCAGTTTCTTGGAGAAGATAACCTACAGAAAGTGGGCTTCAATGAGGAGGTGATGGGGGCTTTCTTTGAGTATACTTATACTCCTACGGAGGACATTACGGTGCTTGCTGGATTGCGATATGATCATAGCTCTCTTCATGGAAGTTATTGGACACCTCGTCTTCATCTTCGTTGGGCTTTCACCGAAGCATCTACTTTGAGATTGTCGGCGGGTAAAGGGTATAGAACGCCGCAGGTGATTGCTGAAAATACACGCTATTTGGCATCTTCTCGTGCTTGGCATTTTGCGCAGGAAGAGCCACTACAAGAGGAGGCTTGGAATTTTGGTGCGAGCTTGATAAATAACTGGCATCTATGGGACAAGCCACTGACGCTGTCGTTGGACTACTATCGTACAGAGTTTAAGAACCAGATGGTGATTGATCCTACTCAATCGGCATATGACATATATGTGTATGCATTGGATGGACGTAGCTTCTCTAATAGTTTTCAGGTTGAAACACGTTATGAGCCATTTGATCGCTTTGAGTTGACTGCTGCATTTAGAATTAATGATGTGGAGATGACTTTCGAGAAGAGTGGTCTATCAGATATGCCTTTGATGGCTAAATATAAAGGTTTGGTTTCCGCTTCGTATAGTACGAATATGAAGAAGTGGCAATTTGATTTAACGGCTCAATTTAACGGAGTACAGTCGTTGCCTACCTCTGAAGGACGTGATCCTGTTTATCAACAACCGAGTGAGTCGAAGCCATATACTATGTTGATGGCACAGGTAACGAAGAATTATAAAGCTTGGAGTTTTTACGTAGGAGGGGAGAATCTTGCGAACTATACCCAAGATAACCCAATTATCGCTGCAGATGCACCATTCTCTAAAGATTTTGATTCATCGCAGGTTTGGGGACCGATATATGGACGTATGTTCTATTTTGGTATTAAGTATGCATTTGATTATTAACCAATAACACGATTTACAATGAAAACTTTGAAATTATTATTACCGCTGTTCCTTTTATTTGCAATTTTTACTCCTGCTATGGCAAAGAGTGAGAAGAAAGTTGAAACGGTGACTTACGTCTGTTCTATTGATTGTGACCATTGCAAGAAAACGATCATGAAGAATATCCCTTACGAAAAAGGGGTTAAAAATGTGGAGGTGGATATTAAAACCAAAGAGGTGAAAGTAACGTTCCGTAAAGATAAAACCGACTGTAAGAAGTTGGAGAGTGCCATCGAGAAGCTTGGTTATGATGCGGAGTTGAAGAAAAGCTGCTGTGGTGATATGAAGAAATAATATATGGGGAGTACACCTTCGTGTCTCTTTCCGAATGAATGAATATTGAAGTTAGAATGGTGAGGTAGGGTTGGTATGATACATCTTACCTCCTCTGACTTTATTTGTTTATCTATTTTAAAAACTTGTTTGTAGCCTCTATGCGTTACGGACAAGTTTTTTTGTTTTTGTATAAGAGGCTTATGGGCGGTCATGATTGTGCTATTTTTTGTGCAATTTTGTAGATATATGTACGATTTTGAACGAATTGTATTTTGATTTTATGTTTCGAAATAATGATAAATGTAATGTTGGGTTGCTAATGATAGTTATATGTTAATAAAATAGATCTTTTGGTGTGTGTTGTTTGTTAGATTTACATAATATTGCAACTTTCTATGATGAGGTCAGGATCGTTGTGGTAATATCTTCGATTTCATGATAGAGAATATTTCTAATAAATAAATTATGTATTCTATGAAGATCGTAAAGTCTTTATTGCCTCTATTTTTAATGTTTGTGTTTTTATCGCCTATTATGGCAAAGAGAGAGAAGAATATTGAAACGGTAACCTTTCTCTGTTCGATTGATTGTTACCATTGTAAAAAGAAGATCATGAAGAATATTCCTTTTGAGAAGGGGGTGGTAAGAGTAATTGTTAGTATTGAATCGAAGGAGGTGCAGGTGAGTTTTAAAAAGGATAAAACGGATCGTGAAAAGTTGGAGGAGGCAATTGAAAAGCTTGGCTATGATGCTGAGGTAAAGAAGCCTTGTTGTACAGAGAAGAAGAAATAAAACTCCAATATATCGCTGTATTCAGAAATGTTTCTACTATTTTGTAGGAACATTTTTTTTTAACTGAATAGACCATGAAGACTAAAATTTTAATGCTGGTTGTGTTGATGGCACAGCTATTCTCCCTATATGCTGCTCGAGTAGATACCATTCAAGTGAAAGCCAGAAAGATGAAAAAAGTGATTTCAGGTGTAGTGATACTCCCGGATAGTTACACTACTTCAAAGAGATATCCAGTCATATATCTTCTACATGGTGCTTCGGATAATTATAAGGCATGGGTAAACAAATGTCCTAAATTAAAATCATATGTAGATCATTACGATATGATTGTTGTCTGTCCTGATGGTGGTCATACCAGCTGGTATTTTGATAGCCCTGTGGATAAAACAATGCAGTATGAGTCGTATGTGTCGAAGGATTTTGTCGGTTATATAGATAGCCATTACGCGACGGTTGCAGATCCAAAAGGAAGGGCGATCACTGGGTTGAGTATGGGAGGACATGGAGCTCTCTATCTTGCTTTTCGTCACCAAGATATTTGGGGAGCGGCAGGAAGTATGAGTGGCGGTGTTGATTTTACGCCGTTTCCTTTGAATTGGAATATCTCAAAACGTTTGGGTGATTATGCTTCGAATAGAGAGGTGTGGGAGCGTAATACAGTGATGGATCAAGTGTATCTTTTGACGAAGAACTCTTTAAGTATTATGATCGATTGTGGAAAAGATGACTTCTTTTTTCCTGTAAATAAAGCCCTTCATGAGCGACTAGACCACTGTAATATACCTCACGATTTTATTGTTCGTCAAGGAAAGCATAATTGGAACTATTGGAGAAATGCAATAAGGTATCAATTATTGTTTATGAACGATTATTTCGAAAGGCAGAAGTAGTCTGATTATTATCTCATAAAAGTATGTACATAATAAAATGGACTGTTACAATAATGTAGCAGTCCATTTTATTATAATTTAAGAATATAACACTAGATTATTCTTCTAGAGTTACAAGATCTTCTAGTGACGTTAGAATATCCTTATCTACTAGAATACGACCACAATATTCACAAACGATAATCTTCTTACGAGAAGAAATGTCAAGGTGTCTTTGTGGTGGGATCTTATTGAAACATCCACCACAAGCATCACGTTGTACAGTAACAAGAGCCAATCCGTTACGTGCATTAGAACGGATACGCTTAAATGCTGTAAGTAGACGCTCTTCGATTATCTCCTCAATTTTGTCCGCTTTTTTACCTAGTAGTTCTTCTTCTACCACTGTTTCTGCAGAGATATCATTCAACTCTTTGCGCTTGTTTTTCAAATCGATACTACGCTCGTCGAAACGCTGTTTTGCATCTTTGATCTGTTGTGACTTCACTTTGTTATCAGCAGAAAACTCTTTGATCTTTTTTTCTGAAAGCTCAATTTCAAGAGTTTGGAACTCGATCTCTTTTGAAAGGGAGTCGAATTCACGGTTGTTGCGAACATTGTTTTGCTGCTCGGTATACTTTTTGATTAGCTCTTGAGATTCCTTGATAGCATTTTTCTTGTTAGAAATTATTGTATCAAGGTTCTTTACCTCATCCTTATATTTAGTGATGCGAGTCTCAAGACCAGCTAGTTCGTCTTCTAAATCCTCGACTTCTAGAGGTAGTTCCCCGCAAAGAGTCTTGATTTTGTCAATTTCAGAAACTACCGATTGAAGCTCATAAAGAGCTTTTAGTTTTTCTTCAACTGTCATGTCTTTTTCTCCAGGTCTTGTATTTTGCAGATTCATCTCTAAATAAATTTATATTTTCGACTACACGTCTCTTCGAGGAATTTAAACCGATGAAGAGTGTTGAGTCTTGATAAAACGTTTTCTACTTTTAATTCAGTTGTTTGTCAGTCTGTTATGATCTCCCAATGAAGTAGTTTACCGCATTAGACGAAATCGCTGACATTCGAGCTGCAAAGTTAGGGAATTTTTTTGTAAGTATTTCATAAAAAACCTCTTTAGTAAACTGTTCGCTCTCAAAATGTCCAATATCAGCGATGATAATCTTCTCTTCGGCATGGAAAAAATCATGATATTTGATGTCTCCCGTGATGTAAATGTCAGCTTTATGTCCCATAGCATCTTTTAAAAAGTTACTTCCTGCCCCTCCACAAAGTGCGACTTTCTGTATTTTATCATGACAAATATTGGAGTGTTTTATCACTGGAATATCAAAGGTGTAGCTCAGTTGTTGAAGAAACTCATGGGTGTCTATTGGTTTTGGAAGATAACCAACCATTCCGAACCCCGAGGTTGCCTCTTTTTGTGTTGTCTCTATAAGATCGTAGACCACCTTATCATAAGGATGTACTGCTTTAAGTGTCTGTATGAAAGCGGATAGTTCAGAGGATCTCAGTAAGCATTCAAAACGAATTTCTTCAACTTTTTCTAGTTGATTAACTTGTCCAATGTGCGGGTTGGTTCCTGTCATAGGTCGGAATTGACCCATCCCTTCAGCTGTAAAACAGCAACTGTCGTAGTTCCCGATCTTCATGAATTCCTTCTCAGAAAGTTCTTCGACTACTTGGTTAATATGTGTTTTGGGAATGAAGGTAGTAAATTTGAATATTGGACTGTAGTTTGGTCGAAGGATCTGCTGATCGATCAAACCAATTTTGTCTGCTATTTTGCTGTTAACTCCTCCCAAAACTGAATCTAAGTTTGTGTGTGAGGCATAGATTGAGATGTCATTTTTGATGGCCTTAAGAACACATCTTTCTACCATATTTTTCCCATTGATTTGTTTTAATCCTGAGAATATTATAGGGTGGTGAGCAAGTACCATATCACATCCAGTTGCGATGGCTTCGTCAAGAATCTCTTCGGTTACATCTAAAGTGATAAGAGCCTGTTTCACCTTTTGAGATGGGTTGCCAATAATTAACCCCGCATTATCGTAAGACTCTTGAAGATGGAGTGGTGCCAGAGCTTCTATGGCATCAATTATCTGTTGTATTTTGATCATTGCTATCTTTTTTGTCTAGTTGCTCTCGTAAGTCTACAAGTTGTTCTTTGATTTTAAGAAGTCGACTGATCACCTCTATATTTGGGTCTTCGCCTTGGTATTGCTCTTTGAGTTTAAGTTGTGCCCCTTTGAGTGTCATTCCTTTCTCTTTGACTAGATGGTAGACTAGTTTGAGAGTTTCGAGGTCTTTGGGAGTGAAAAGTCGATTTCCTTTCTTATTCGTGTGTGGCTGTATCTGTTTAAACGTATTGGACCAATAACGTATAAGAGAGACATTCACTTGGAACATCTCTGCCACTTCTCCAATAGAATAGTACGTTTTTAAATTTTCCATAAGATCTCCATCCTTTGTGAATGTATCAGTTGCGAATGTAAGGTTCTGCTTGGTAAAGGTACAATACTAAGACGAGATACTCAAACCTTAAGAATTTATGAATTGCTATTAGTCAAATGCTTGTCCCATGTTCGAAGAGTATTCGATCATTTTGTCGTACTGCTCCGGTGTTAGATCCTTGAAGTAGTAGTTTTGTGGGTTTACGCGACGGTTGTTCTTATGTACCTCATAGTGAAGGTGTGGTCCTGTAGATTTACCTGTATTTCCAATATAGCCAATAATGTCACCACGATGTACTTTTTGCCCTTTCTTTACATTAAATTTGCTCATGTGGGCGTATAGCGTCTCGTAACCATATCCGTGATCGACCACAATATGTTTTCCATAACCAACTTTACTGTTAATGACTTTAGTTACTTTACCATTCCCTGTCGCAAAGATTTCAGCTCCTATTGGTGCAGAGAAGTCCATTCCATAATGGAATTTTGGAATTTTATAGATAGGGTCGAATCGTATACCCCATCCCGAAGCAACTCGCTTTAAATCTTTGTTGGCAACTGGTTGAATTGCGGGTATGCAGGTTAACATCTTCTCTTTGTTTAGAGCCATGTCTAGTACTTTATCATAGCTCTTAGATTGGATGTATAACTGTTTGTATAAGGTGTTTATCTTTTCTGTCGTCTCGTCCACCAATTCGTCATCGTCTACTTTAGATAGTTCTGCGAATTTATTGATATCGTCGAAATTGACTTGTTGAAGCTTGGATGGAATTGGTTCGGCTTCAAAAACTACTCGGTAGATGTTATTATCTCTATATTGGATATCTTGAAGAATGACAGACATCTGTTTCATATCCTTATTCATCAAGACGAATTGATGTTTTAACTTGTCATTCACTTTGATAAGTTTCATCTCTTTGTTCGACTGGAGGAGTTTTGTGGTCAGAAATGATATAACTAGTGCAAAGAGGAAACTAGATCCAAGGAATGATGCAATTTTCTTCATGCGTTCCTTAAAATTAATCTCTACTTTGTCGTAGCTTAGCGTTTCTGGGTTAAACCTATAATTATCATTGGTCATGAACAAATGATTTTTATCGTATTCTATTGAATATTGTTACCGAAATAATCTAAATTTGTAAACTTAGAATAATATTTCTTTTTTTATCGTCTGACGACAAATGTAATAAAATTATTTGTCATTATGTTGAAAGACCTTACTTAATGGAATGTTAAGGAGATTAGAATTGATAATTTTAAATAAAAGAATAGTATCGTGAATTCAAAAGAGATTAGGCAGACCTTTTTAGCGTTTTTTGCTTCAAAAGGACATGAGATTGTGCCATCGGCACCGATGGTGGTAAAAAACGATCCGACGTTGATGTTTACCAATGCTGGGATGAACCAATTTAAGGATATCTTTCTAGGTAACTCCGCCGCCAAATCTTCTAGAGTCGCCGATACCCAAAAATGTTTGCGCGTTTCTGGAAAACATAACGATTTGGAAGAGGTAGGTCATGACACTTACCACCATACCATGTTTGAAATGCTAGGGAATTGGTCTTTTGGAGATTACTTCAAAGAAGATGCCATTAATTGGGCATGGGAACTGTTGGTTGAGAAATTTGGTGTTCCTGCAGATCGTCTTTATGTAACGGTTTATGAAGGATCGAAAGATGATGGTGTCTCTTTTGACCAAGGCGCATATGACCTATGGGAAAATCATCTTCCTGCATCTCGCATTATCAATGGAAATAAGAAAGATAATTTCTGGGAAATGGGAGAGACGGGTCCTTGTGGCCCATGTTCGGAGATTCATATTGATATCCGTTCGGATGAGGATAGAGTGAAAGTCGATGGTTTGGATTTGGTGAACCAGGATCACCCTCAAGTGATTGAGATTTGGAACTTGGTTTTCATGCAATATAACCGCAAAGCAGATGGATCCTTAGAGCCTCTTCCTAAAACCCATGTGGATACCGGAATGGGATTTGAGCGTCTTTGTATGGTATTGCAAGGAAAGCAATCAAATTATGATACAGATTTGTTTACTCCACTTATTGGCAAGCTAGAGGCTCTGTCTGGTAAGAGATATGGAGAAGATGAGAAGGTGGATATTGCGATGCGTGTTATTAGTGACCACATACGTACGGTTGCTTTTGCTATTGCAGATGCACAGTTGCCTTCAAATAATAAAGCGGGGTATGTTATTCGTCGTATCTTGCGTCGTGCGGTACGTTACGGTTATACGTTCCTTGGATTTAGAAAAGCTTTCATGTTTGAGTTGGTGGACAATCTATCTGAAGAGATGGGAGAAGCTTTCCCTGAGATCGTTCAACAGAAGGATCTTATCATGAAGGTTACTAAAGAAGAGGAAGATGCTTTCTTGAGAACACTAGAGACTGGTATTCGTCTGTTAGATCGCATTGTGAAAGAGTCTGAAACTACCGGTGATAAGGTAGTGAAAGGAACTGTTGCATTCGAACTTTATGACACTTATGGTTTCCCATTGGACTTGACTGAGTTAATCGCTCGTGAAAATGACATGGGTGTAGATATTGCTGGCTTTAATGAGGCAATGGAAGTACAAAAGAGTAGATCACGTAATGCAGCTTCTCAGGAGCTTTCGGATTGGACTTTTGTAAGCGATGAGATGGATTCTCAGTTTGTCGGATATGATGCAACTACAACAGCATTGCATATCTTGCGTTACAGACAAGTAAAACAAAAAAAGAAATCATTCTATCAAGTGGTGTTTGATGTGACTCCTTTTTATGGTGAGTCCGGAGGACAGGTAGGTGATACAGGATATATTCAGGTGGATAACACCAAGTATAGTGTGGTAGATACCAAAAAGGAGAATAACCTAACGGTACATATCATGGAGACACTTCCTGAGAATGTGGAAGCACAATTCGTAGGTGTGGTGGACATGGATGCTCGTTTGGCTATTGCAAATAACCATACGGCGACTCATATTCTAGATCATGCTTTACGTAGAGTGTTAGGTACACATGTGGAGCAAAAAGGATCGTTGGTCACAGCAGAGAATTTGCGTTTCGACTTTTCTCATTTCCAGAAAGTGACAGATGAAGAGTTGATTCAGATTCAGCAGGTGGCAAATGAGATGATTCGTGCCAACTTCTCTCAAGAAGAGTTTCGTTCTATTCCTATGAGTGAAGCTGAAAAGATGGGTGCGATAGCACTATTTGGCGAGAAGTATGGAGATGATGTCCGTGTGATTAAGTTCGGTGAGAGTATTGAGCTTTGTGGTGGTACACATACTGCTTCTACAGGACAGATTGGTTCTTTGGTTGTGGTGTCTGAATCGTCTATTTCGGCAGGTGTTCGTCGTATTGAAGCTATTACGGCTAAGAGGGCAGAGGCTTACCATGAAGAGCAATCAGCGATTCTGAAAGAGGTGAAAGCACTACTTAATAATCCAAAGGATGTGGCCACTGCGCTTCAGAACTTATTAGATGAACAAGTGGCTACGGCTAAGATGATTGAGTCGTTTCAGAAAGAAGCGGCCCAGAAGGTGAAAAGAGAGCTATTGGCTTCTGTGAAAGAGGTGAACGGAATGAACCTGATTGAAGGTATTGTTGCTGTGGATTCTGCTGGATCATTGAAAGATATTGCTTTCCAATTAAAAGGGGAGCTTGATAATCTTTGTTTTATTGTGGGTGCTGATCTTGGTGGAAAACCAAACTTGACAGTGATGATTTCTGATAATTTGGTGAAAGAGAAAGATCTTAATGCAGGTCAGATTATCCGTGATGTAGCTAAGAAAATCCAAGGTGGTGGAGGCGGTCAGCCTTTCTTTGCAACCGCAGGTGGTAAGAATGTAGCTGGATTACCAGAAGCTATTGCAGATGCAGTAGCCATTGTTTGTAAGTAAAACTCACTGTAAAGATGGATAAGAAAAGTGCTTTCGAGATATTGGATAGCCAACGTTATGGTATTCCTTATGATGCCATTAGGTATCTGCAGAATTTGGAAAATGATACAGAGGTGTCACTTCAGATTATTGAGCGAATAAAGAGGGCTTATAATGAAGATGTGATCCTTGGTAATAGTTCGACGCAAACTTATCATGCAGCATTATGGTATGCTGTGGTAGCGGAGAAGCATCTCTCTTTGGAGTTGACTGAGTGGATTGCAAAGTTATACTCTACAGAGGCGATCCCTGATTGGGATATGCTAAATGAGCAGTTGCTGTATCTTGTTGGAGCCACGTCATCTCATTTCCAAGAGGCGGTAGATCGTTATTTGGATGCGATAAAGAAGGCATTGACTATTGAAGATCCTAAGCCTCCTTATATGTATCTATATGAGGCTGCTTTTTATATTACAACAGAGGAGCAACAGAAGAAGGTTTTGGCGCTGTTAGATACATCGATCGATAGAAAGTCTTTGTTCTCTGTGTTGTTGGCAGAAAAGGGCTACGATTGGGCTAAAGATAAGATCCAAGAGTTGAGTGATAAGCATGGCTCTAACCATAAGAAGGGGAGTGATGACTTTCATACTGCGGAAGAGTATAAATATGCTTTATTGCTCTTTGGTAAAGAGGCTCAGCCTCAATGTTTCTATGAGATGCGACCAGATTGGGAGGCTCATTACAAGGGATTGGAGCCTATGTTTATTGAGCAAGAAGCTCCTTCGTTGATGGACTTATCTAAAGTAGGTCGCAATGATCTTTGTCCATGTGGATCTGGAAAGAAATATAAGAAGTGCTGTTTGAAGAACTAGCAACACTAATTATATATTACATAAACCAATAGAGGTGTATTTTTATCCACCTCTATTTTGTATTTGCACTATATCATCGTATGCACGCGTAAAAAAAGGCTTGTCTTTATGACAAGCCTTTTTTGTGTGTATTTTAACTTCCAATGTTTAAAATGTTTCCATAATATATGTTTCTAATGATCTTGGCCTACGGTGCATATACCTTTCGAAATCATCGGATGTAAATTCCGCTTTACCCTGTTTTATTCGGTTGCAGACAGCACTCATCTGTATGATTAACTGTACCGAGAATTTCTCTTTTACTTTCTCTCTAATGAATTTGATTGCTGAAGGTTTTGTATAGGTAATCTTTTTACCTGCCTTCTTTGATATCATCTCTGCTACTTCATAGAAGTTAAAGCTTTTGTTTCCAGTAATCTCAAGCTCCTTGTTCTGTAGAGAAGCGTCAACTAAAGATGCGTAAGCTATGTCTACTACATCTCTAATATCAGTGAAATTAACTTTCCCATTACCAGCTGTCATCGAGATGGTTTGATTAAGGTTGATTTCATTTCCGGCAAGACGCTTAATATTTTGCATAAAGAATCCCGAACGAATGATGGTATATGGAATACCTGATTCAATGATATACTTCTCTACACTAAGATGTGGTATCATTTTGCTCTTTTCTGTGTTGGTTACGGAAAGGAACGTAATGTGTTGAATGTTCTTTTGTTTGGCCACTTTAATAAGAGGTAAGATGTATCTCTTTGTATTTTTTAGTGCCGGTGGTCTAATTAAAATTAGCTTTTTAATACCATCTAATGCTTTCTCAAATGTATTTATATTAAAAAAGTCAAAGGGTCTTACCTCAAATTGACCAATTTGAGCATCGACTTTGGCTTCGTTTTCTCTACGAACTCCTGCAATAATGTTCTTTTTTTCACAGGATTCTTCTTGGCATTGCGAAAGAAGATGTCTTCCGAAAAAACCTGTACTGCCGGTGATTAATATATTTTCTTTCACAAGAACTACCCTCTTTAAAGATTCTTATAATACTGCTTTGAATTCTCTATCAATGGCTCTATTGACCACTAAAGATCTCTTCAATTTTGTCTTTATATTTGTCTAATATGATGTTTCTTTTCAGTTTAAGTGTGGATGATAATTCACCCGTTATTGAACTCCACTGATCGAAAACAATTTTAATACGTTTTAGCTGTTCGTGTTGTGCGAGGAGCTTATTATATTGATTAACCTCTTTTTGTACAATTTGTTGTATTTTCTTTTCAGGAATTTCATTCTCTTCGTTGGTCCCCAGTTTGCGATGGATCTCTTCCCTATTTGGTACAATCAGTGCACTCGCAAACTTTTGCCTATCACCAACAACTATCAGCTCTTCGATGATTAAACTCTCCTTCATTAGATTCTCAATGGCTTGTGGTGCTACATATTTCCCGCTTGATAGTTTGAAAATTTCTTTTTTGCGATCGGTTATTTTTAGAAATTTACCATCAATCAAAGTTCCAATATCCCCAGTGTGGAACCATCCATCTTCATCAATTACCTGTTTGGTCAGTTCTGGTTCTTTATAATAACCTTGCATTATCGATGGCCCTTTACATAGGATCTCCCCATCTTCTGCGAACGACACCTCCATCCCAGGTAGAACGGGACCATTGGTTCCAACCATTAGTTCGTTGGTCACGATATTGTTTACAGCGATTACTGGAGAGGTTTCTGATAACCCATAGCCCTCAAGTGCATAAATCTTAGCTGCACCAAATGCTCTTGTGATTCGAGGCTGTAATGCTGCTCCTCCAGAGATGATGATCTGAAGGTTTCCTCCTAAGGCTGCCCTCCATTTACTAAATACGAGCTTATCTGCAATGTACAGCTTAAAACGATAACATAGTGAACCTTTGTTGTTGAAGTCGAATTTGAGTCCAAGATTTAACGCCCAGTTAAAAATCCACTTCTGGACCCCATTCAGGTCGTTCCCCTTCTTTATGATACCATCATATATTCTTTCAAGAAGTCGAGGAACTGTGTTAAACATATGTGGTTTTACCTCTTTAATTGTGTTTCCAATCTTACCAATATTATCTACGAAATAGATGCCCATGCCTTTATATTGGAAATGATACATTACACTTCTTTCATAGATGTGGCATAATGGTAAGAACGAAATAACCTTAGCAGATGAATCAAGGCTGTGGTTGTTACTGTGCTGTACAAAATTGGTGACAAGGTTCTTGTGGCTAAGCATCACTCCCTTAGGCTGCCCTGTGGTACCAGAAGTATAGATAATGGTTGCAAGATCATCTTCTAGGATTTCATTCTTTTGTAGATTGACAAAGTCAACCTGCTCTTGGGTAGGGGCCTCCTGCTTGTTTAATAGCGTCTCCCAAGAGGGAACTCCTTCCACTTCAGTAAAGCAAAAGATATGGTCCTTTGCTGATTCAGGGACGATATCTTTTACTCTTTTGTATATTTTATTATCGGATATAAAAAGCATCTTAATCTCTGCATGGTTAAATATGTAGGCATATTCATTTTCTGCAAGAGTGGTATAGACAGATACATTTATGGCACCTATCATACTTATAGCCATATCTATTAGACACCATTCGGGTCTGTTGGTGGATATGATACCAATACAATCACCTTTTCTAATTCCCCTTTTGTATATCTGGTAAGCTAAAAGGTGAGTTAAATTATAGTAATCTATAGAGGATCTACAGATCCACTCACTATGGTCTTTGATGCACAGCGCATTTGTTTTGGTGCTATATTCATTCTTGTATCGATCGACAAGATCAAATACCCTAGATACTTTCGTCATTAATCCGTTTGGTTTTTAATATTGCAAAGAATTGATTAGAACATGCTCTCAATCTCTTTTTCATATTTCTTTGCAATAATATCACGTTTAAGCTTTAATGTCGCAGATAATTCGTTAGTCGATGTATTCCACTCATCTACCACTAGAACTATCTTTTTAATGTGTTCATGTGGACTAACTGTTTTATTGAATTTACGAACTTCTTTGTTAATAAATTTAACTACTTCAGGTAACCTAATTAATTCTTTTTTATCCGAGAATGTTAATTGATTCTCTTTTGCCCAATTGGTTAATTCTTCAAAATTTGGAGAAATCAGTGCTCCTACATATTTCTGCGTCTCTCCAACAATCATTAATTGTTCAATGTAGTTTGACTCTTTTAACTTATTTTCAAGTACCTGAGGAGCGATATATTTACCAGATGAGAGTTTGAATATTGATTTCTTGCGGTCTGTGATCTTTAGAAATCGATCATCAGCTAGCACTCCAATATCTCCTGTGTGAAACCATCCGTCTTTGTCAACAACCTCGGCAGTGTATTCTGGATCTTTATAATATCCTAGCATTAGGTTTGGTCCCTTACAAAGAATCTCACCATCTTCGGCAATTTTACATGAAACTCCCCCAAGGATAGGTCCAACGGAACCAATCATTCGATTCTCTAATTCATATTTGTTTACAGCAATCACCGGTCCTGTTTCTGATAGTCCGTATCCTTCTTGAACACTAATACCAGTAGCAGAAAATATTCTTGCAAGTCTTGGTTGAAGTGCAGCACCACCTGAAATAATTACCTTTACATTTCCGCCAAGTGCTTCTTGCCATTTTGAGAATACAAGTTTCTGTGCGATGCCCAGTTTAAGTTTGTATATTGGGTTTTTTAGCTTGCTGTAGTCATATACCTCTCCGACAGATATTGCCCAATCAAATATTTTAGCTTTAATCCCAGAGAGATGCTTCCTTTTGGCCATGATGCCATCATATACTTTCTCTAGGAAACGAGGAACAGTTGTAAATATATCTGCTTTTACTTCTTGTAAATCCTTGATGACAGTACCAATGTTTTGAGCGTAGCATATCTCGATTCCTTTATACTGCATATGATAGTTTAGCATACGTTCATATACATGATTTAAAGGTAAAAACGACATGGTTTTATGCTGGTCCGTTAATGGTTGACACTTTGAACTTTCGATTGCATTGGTTACCATAGCTCTGTGTGGGACCATTACACCCTTAGAGGCTCCGGTAGTCCCTGATGTGTAAATAATGGTGAACATGTCGTTGGGATCAATACTCTCTTTTATAGTTTGAATCTTATCTGTGAATTCAGGAAGAAGTCTTTTCCCTTCAGTAAAAAGAGTATCAATACTTAGTACCCCTTCAATTTCATCTAATGACAAGATGTTGGATATCTCAATTTCTGTTTTAGCAATAATGTTTTTAACGCGACTATATAACATCTTATTCCCCACTACAAGCATCTTACATTCTGAGTGATTTAGTAAGAATAGATATTCATCTTCGTTTAGATTAGGATATAATGGGACATGCACCGCACCAACTTGTGCAAGAGCCATGTCTAAGATATTCCATTCAGGTCGATTATTTACAATGGTAACAACCTTATCCCCTTTGTTAAGACCTAAGTGTAAAAGTGAAGCACTAAGTGCGTCTACTTTGTGGATATATTCGCTAGTGGTGTAGCTAACCCATTCTTTTCCTTTCTTCCCTGTAAGCATCTTCTTCTCGGGGAAGTCATTCTTAAGTCTCTCAAGAATGTCGAATGTACGTGTAACTTTTTGCATAATACTAGATAACAATAGCCCTCTGTCAATAATTACTATTGACAGACAACTAGTGGATTACGTGTGTTCTTTGTCCGAAATGTACGCAAATATACAAACAGTTCTTTGGAAAGTCTTAAATTTCTTGTGAGTTAGTTTGAAATTTACGGTATTTTCTGTGTGCCATAATGCATAAAACAATCAAAAATAGAACTCCTAGTAGAGAATAATAACTAATATTTCCTGCTTCTCCTGAACCATATGAATGTAGTCCCGTGAGATAGTAATTTACGCCCAAGTAGGTCATAAGAATGGAGCTAAAGCTGAAAATGGATGCAACATTAAAGGCAAAGCCACCTTTGAAAAGAGGAATTAATCGCATGTGTGTTACAAATGAGTAGACAAAAATTGTTACCAACGACCATGTCTCTTTGGGATCCCATCCCCAATAACGACCCCAGGCCTCATTAGCCCATATTCCGCCTAAAAAGGTTCCTATTGTCAATAGGTAGAGCCCTAGAATCATACTAGCCTCATTGATATCCGTAAGTTGTTTTATGGTTAGGTCTACTCTCTCTCTGTTTGTTGTTGACAATAGCATCGATAGAACCATATTCACGATCCCAATGAACATAGATATCCCAATAAAACCATAAGAAGCGGTAATAATAGCTACGTGGAAGGTCAGCCAGTGAGATTTAAGAACAGGTACAAGAAAAGTAATCTCAGGGTTCATCCAGCTTAAATGTGCAACAAATAGTGTTATTCCCGTAAGAAATGAAGCACCAGAGATGATAATAGGATTCTTTCTTGCAAAGATAAGTCCAGCCAGCATCATAGACCATGCTACATATATCATCGATTCATACCCATTACTCCATGGCATATGTCCAGAGATAATTCCTCTTAGCACCATTCCAATGGTATGCAGTAAGAAGGGTAACAGTAGCAATACAAAGATGGTAATCTCAAACCTCCTTGTATAAGGACGGTTTTGTAGGATCTTAATGAAGCAGACAAATAGAAATACAACCCCAAGGCTTAGGTATAGAGGAAATATCTTTAAGAAGATGTTTGCTTTGGTATAGCTACGTTCTAGCTTATTCATCTTTTCTGATGGAAGCGCTTTGTAGTTTGTTTGTTGATAGGTATGGATTGCATTGAGGTAATAGCTCACCTTATCGTAGTGGTTACTGTGATACTCTCTACTGATTAGATTCCATATCCCTCTTAAGAACATCTGCTCTGGGCTTGTTGCTTCTTTTGTAAAGTCGGTAGGGGCATTCCACAGAGCAAGAGGTGTATCTTTCACAGGAAAGGTCTTTAACAGAGCTTGTGTACTTGCAAGATGAAATATATTAACTCTCTCGTCAATTTTAATGATGTCTTTATCTTTTTGATGTCTTTGGTTCGGAGCCTTTTGATACGCTCTATTAACAAGCCCTATGAGCTTATAACGACCTGTTTGAGAGTCAAAGAAGTCATGGTAGCTTGCATATTTCTTGTCGACATGAATCAGTTCCGCAACGTATGGTGTAATCTTTATAATGTTCTCGTTTTCCCAATCTTGTGGATTCGACATAATTCCAAATAGAACTTCTTCTGGTTGCTTTCCCTTGAAGGATGTTTTCCACATCACTTTTCTCAAGAAATCATTGGAGAGCGTACTGATTGGTTTTATTCTACCGTCGTGACTCTGTACCCACACCTTACCAAAATCGTTCATCACCTCCTCTTTGGTGTTGCTTGCCTTAGAAGAGTGTGGTAAACCTGTCATAGATAGGAGAAGAAGGATAGGAGCAATGGATCTTTTCAATAATTTCTGGAATCTTGATTTTGGTGCAAATAGTGCTAACACCATGCCTGCAATCATAACGAAATAGCCAAGATAGGTAATCAGGGTTCCCCAATAGTCATTGTTCACGGTTAATATTGTTCCTCTCTCATCTTGATCATAAGATGTCTGATATAAACGGTAACGCTTATAGTGTAGTGTATTATTCATGCTGATCTCTACCTCCTTATGTATACTATCCTTGGTGTCGTCAAGCTCTATCATGCTTCGATAAGCCGCAGGGCTATTAGAACCGTTATATCTTTCCAAGATAAAGTCCTTTAGTTTTAACTGGAAAGGAAGTGTAAGCTCTTTCTGTCCAAACCCCATCATGATCATTTGATTCCCTAAAGTAAAATGCTCCTCGGATAGTGGCAATCCAGTGATATTAAAGAGCGTCACCTTTTTACGTATACGGGCAGTGGTGATGGTTGCTTCGACCGAACTGTACATTCCGTTCTTGGCTCTCTTAGCTACAATACAACCATGGGGCTCGTAACCCATAAGTATAATCTGAAGATCTTCGATTTGATATACCTGTTTTGCTACCAACGGTAACTTGTGTACGACACTGTTCCCACCCATCTGCTCGCTACTCATGGTGCGAACTATCACCGCAGAATCACTATCTATCAGAAGTTCATTCTTTCTCTTCTGAATCCTAATAGACGACATTTCAGAAGATGGGCCAAAGCTGATCTTTTGATTTCCAATAGTTATTGTCTCTCCCTCTCCCAGAAGGATCGCTTCTGAATGGAAATTTTGGATCACCGTCAGCTTTAGGAATGCTTTCCCATCTGGTGACGATTTAAGAGATTTCTCAACTCCCGTCTGGTAGTTGGAAATCGACACCTCCACGTCCTCTAAAGAGACCGAATGATGATCTATGGCATAAGGGGAGAGCTTCACTCTCTTCTGTTCGGTATCCTCGTTAACCGTTAAAGTAAGTGTATTGTCTGAAGAGAGATAACGATTCGTATTTTCCCCTTCACGTAGATGAAGCATGCCTTCATGACTTAAATAGCGAGTTACGGCTCCTCCAAGAAGAATCAATAGAAATGAAAAATGGAACAACCAAAGTGTGATCTTCCCATTTTTGAGAAGCTTAAACCTAAAAAGATTGATCACAAGGTTAATGGAGAAAATGAGATAAATGACCTCTAGCCATGTTGCGCTATAGATCCACACTTGAGCGGTGGTTGTGTCGTAAAGTGTCTCTACAATCGTTGCCATACCTAGGGCCATGGCTATTATAATAAAAAGAAAACCTGTAATCGTGGTTGATCCAATTGCTTTAAATACTGCCTTCATTGTGTGTAGTTCCTATAGATTTAGTACCCCAAAGATACAAAAGCCAAAAGATAATGAAGTAGTCTATAATTATAAATAAGGATAAGAATTGAAAAATAGTAGAGTTCTAGGTACGATTCTTTCCCCCCCTAAATATAAATATTCAAATAGTAAATCACTCGGAGCACAAATGCCACAATCACCATAAGCCCCTATTTCATAATTAAGAAACTAGCGTATAGATAAATGTTACAATGTAAGAGATTAGTAATCCTATAAAATAAAAAAATCTGCTCATATTTAAATCTGTTTTTAGAATTATTTAAGCAAATTAAGTAAAATAAAATGAATTTGAACCAATATATTTAAAAATAAAAGTTAAATACATAAGCTTCTGTGTTAATATTCAGGGTTATATAAGAGTGTGTGGTGCGGTCGGGTATTTATAAATAACGGTCGACATTGTCTTTTGTTTGTATAGTTAATCAAATAATGAGTTATCTTTGATAGGTATTGAAGATTAATTTTAATTCTATTTGAATCATGAAATTATTAAGAATATTATTTGTGGCTATGATTATCTACACTATGCCTGTATTGGCACAAAAGGATACCCTGTCATTGGATGAGTGTATCGTTGGTCGCTACAGTAACTATTATCCGTCTTACTTCTCTAACTTACAATGGGTAAAAGGATCGGAACGATATTTCTCTTTGAAAGAGAAAGGGGCTCAAATTGTGAAAGATAGTCGTACAATGGAAGTGTATAAGCGCTATGACCTTAAGTATTTCCAACAACTAGATACCGAATTCAAAGAGATCAAGCGTGTTCCCTATATAGAATGGTTAACTCCATCCACTTTTAAAGTTCGATACAATAACAAAGAGTTTCATGTTGAAAATGACAAAATCGTGTTAACAATTGATTTGCCTAAAGGAATGGAAGATAGCTTCCTATCTAAAGACAATCAAAAGATCGCATGTAGTTATAAAAACAATGTTTGGATTCTAACTGACAGTGAGAAAGTGGCGGTTACAGAGTTCAAGCAGAAGGGCATTGTTTGTGGGAAAACAGTTCACCGTAACGAGTTTGGTATCGATAGAGGCCTCTTTTGGTCACCATCATCAGACAAGTTAGCGTTTTATAAGAAAGACGAAACCATGGTGAACGACTACACTCTTATCGATATGATGCAAGAGCCTCAAAAAACAGTGGTAATCAAATACCCAATGGCCGGTCACAAAAGTCATCATGTGCAAGTTGGGGTTTATAACCTGAACTCTAAAACAACAACCTATTTGATGACTGACGGAGATCCTGAGCACTATCTTACCAATGTAACATGGAGTCCTGATGGAAAGTATATCTATCTTGCAGAGGTTAACAGAGATCAGAATGAGCTTCATTGGAACAAATATAATGTGGCGACAGGAGAGAAGTTAGCGACCATTATTTCAGAGAAAGATGATCGTTATATCGAGCCATTACACCCTCTATACTTCCTAAACAAAAACCATAACGAGTTCATACGTTGGACACGAAAAGATGGTTACTTTCACCTATACCTCTACAACAAAGAAGGTAACGAGTTGAAGCAGTTGACCAAAGGAAACTGGGAAGTAACAGAGTTTTATGGGGTAGACTCTAAAGATCGATATGCATATTTCCAGGCAACAAAGGAGAGTCCAATGGCTCGAAACATATACCGAGTGAACTTAAAGACTCGCAAAGTAGAAAAATTGGACGATAGCAAGATGGGATGGCATACCCCTAAATTCAATGCAAATTACACAGAGATGATCGATGTGTACGAACGTCATGATATTCCTCGTAAAGTGGTTCTGTCTACTATTGGGAGTAAAAAGAAGCCTGTCGTAATGTTGGATGCAGAGGATACATTAGCAAAGAAAGAGATAGGTGAGGAGTCGGTATTTACTATCAAAGCAGCAGATGATTCTACGGATCTTTACTGTAGAATGATCAAGCCTCTTGATTTTGATCCAAATAAGAAATATCCTGTAGTGGTTTATGTATATGGTGGACCTCATGCACAGTTGGTTCAAGATAGATGGCACTATGCAACAAGATGGTGGCAGTTCTATATGGCTCAACATGGTTATATCGCATTTACGGTAGATAGCCGTGGTTCTGCCAATCGTGGTAAAGAGTTTGAGCAAGTGATTCACCGTAATCTAGGAATCAACGAAACGGCAGATCAGATGAAAGGTGTTGAGTATCTTCAAGAGCTTCCATATGTAGACCAATCTCGCATTGGTGTACATGGATGGAGTTTTGGTGGCTTCATGACCATGAACATGATGTTCCGTCACCCAGAAGTGTTCAAAGTAGGAGTGTCTGGAGGTGGAGTTGTAGATTGGAATCTATATGAGGTGATGTATGGCGAGCGCTATATGGATCGTCCAGATCAAAATCCTGAAGGATACAAAGAGAGTGATATGACTAATCATCTGAAAGATTTAAAAGGAAAGCTTCTTTTGATTCATGGAGCGATGGACTCTACTGTAGTGATGCAACATAGCTACAAGATGCTTCGTAAAGCCATTAAAGATGGAAAACAGGTCGACTATTTTGTTTATCCAACTGCCCCACATAATGTGAGAGGGAAAGATCGTATTCACCTGATGCGTAAAGTGTCGGATTACTTCATTAACAACCTATAAGGAATTACAAGAAAGATTCTCTCTCTCATCGTAGGGGGAGAATCTTTGGTTTACGCCCTCTAAAATCTTTAAACTGAGACTTTGTAGTTGAGAGAGCCTTATAGATAAACTGATTCATGTCATCAGGTACTACAGGGAAATATCCGATTCTAAGCTCAATAGTATTAAACACAAGGGCTTCATTTCTGATACGTACCCCCAATCCTACTTCTGCATACTTATCAAACGTAAAGTTTGTACTGGGATCGTCATTATTAATTGCACCGAAATCTCCGAAGACATAACTCGCAAATTTAAATCCAAGAATCGGTCTTTTGTGGTAATGTACATTCTCCAACTGCAAAACAAACTTCTGTTTTCCATAAACCATATTGGAGTTCATATCACGAATGCCATAATCTCCATTTAGATTAAGCAACTCATAGTCTAATCGATCCACCCCTTGGGCAAAACTAAAGTTGGCGAACTGTCTAAACTGGTACCTGCCAATCTTAAATAGTTTTGTGAAATAGTTCACATCTAATCCTGCTACACCTTGTTCAATTTGTCCACTACTCCAAAAGCCTCCTACATAAGCTCCAAAGTATAGATAAGATTTGCTTTTAAGTTGAAAACTTTGTGAATAGAACATATGCATATAAAGTCGATCCTTGTTGTAAGCATCGTCATAACCCGTAATGATTTCACAATATTTACCTATTGGGATATCCTCTGTGATACCATATCCATAAATTAGATTGGTTCTGTAACTAGTTCTTTTAGAGACTGCAATACTTGTGAGGAATTGATGTTTTGTTGGGAATAGCGCATTGAATGATTCATTATTACTAGGATCTTTTAACTGCTCAAAATAAGAGAACCTTCCACCAATAATTAGTTGGTGACTTTTCAATGCATCACTTTTGAGATCAAACGATTTAGCTAACCAAGAGTCTGCATATCGATTCTCCTGATGGATCTCTACCGAGTCCCCTTTAATATCTGTCAATTGATTGCTAGAAAAAATCTGTTGGTATCTCAACTCCCCTGCAACTTGAGATTCTGAAGATACAAAACCTTTAAACACTTGTGCATCTAATTTTTGCATCTCATATGAATTGGCATACAATAATCTCAAATCCGTGAATGAAGAAAACATGTTCCTTGCAGTGTATTCTGCTTCATAACCTCTCTTTTGCTTCTCTGAAGAGTTGTACAGGTACTTCAAGCTAACCTTGTGACCCCAACCCATAAAGTTTTGATTATAAACTTGAACATCACCTTTGGTAGGCGAAGAAATGTCCATATTTGCCCCATAAGAGAAGTTGTCTTGCACATAAATCAATACATCAACAACGTTAGGATCATCTCTACTCTCAATACAGATAATATTAGCGTTGTTGATGTAGGGTAACTCTCTTAAGTGCTCTTCACTATTGGCCATTAGGATTGGCGAGACAATATCACCTTTCTTAAAGAAGACGTTTCGAGTGACCGTCTTCTCTTTACTATCCACATGAGAATCATTAATTAGCTTAACGATACGTTGTCCTGTCGACCCCTCTCTTGAGTCAATAGAAAAGATATCTTCATGGATAATACGCACCTCTCTAATCTGCTTTCCTTGGAAATTGGCAAAATACTTAGCACTATTCTCATCCAGATTTTTCTTACTAGAGATCGTATCCTTCTTTACAATGATCAGGTCATGTAGTTGTCTTGTAAAAAAGTTCTTATCCGACTTGGTCTTTAAAGAGTCGTAAAAACAGAGAGCCTTTTTATCCCTTTCAGACCATATAGAATCTAACCGTGCGTGCTTGATCGAATCGCTACAAAGCATCTCTTCTTTCTTCTTTTGAATCGATCCTACCACTTTTTCATATTGCCTTTTTATCTTTTTCTTAGGCATATCAGAGGCTATAGCTTTAGCATTGGGGAATCCTAAAGCAAGAATCAAAAAAAGTGTTTGTATCCAAAAAAAGAAATGTCCGTATCTTTTCTTAAGCATTATGATTAGTTCTTTATTGCGATGTCATACCTTTAATATTACGTGGAAGTAGGTTGTGATGTTTCTTAAATGCGGCAGAAAATTTAGATAAATTTGAATATCCAAGCTTATATCCTACCTCTGATACTGTATTGCGCCCCATTCTTAAAAGTCTGTAAGCCTCTTCCATTCGATAGTCTGAATAGAAAGAATAAGGAGGTTTTCCAAATACAACTTTAAACAACCGATTTAATTTACTAATACTCATTCCTGAATTATCTGCAAGAAACTCCAAACTGGGTGGATTGGCTAAATCCTCCAAAAGCAAGGACTTTACTGTAAAGATCTTCTGAATGTCATATTGACTATATTTCCCCATGTCGGCTTTTTGTCTCTCTAAAGACAATAGAACCTCATTCAATAGAGAAAAACCTTTCGACTTTAATAGAATCTGTTGGTTCTCAAAATCCTGTACAAGCTCTTTAATCTGATTGTATTCTACCTGAAGACATTCATCAATGCTTGTAGACATTTCCATCGGATGCTTCGAATAGAAAAATCCATCCAAATATGAGTTCTTCTTCAAACTTCGTCTCAGTTGTAGAGGGTCATCAATGATGATCTCAATCCAATTCAATTCTTCATTCTCTGGAAGTTTATACTCCAACAAACTGTGTTGATTGTAAAACATCACAAATCCTGAATTGTCGATCATGATGTCGTTTGGCCTAAAAAGCTTACCTTCTTTGCCGTTATCAGATAGAACGATATGAACATTTCGTGAATCCGAAACGTCCGTTCTGTAGAAGCAATTACTATGTACAAAAACTTTATAACAAAAAATGGTAAAACCTTCAGTGATATTAATTCTCTGTGTCTCAACAGAACCATACGTACTCTCCTGAACTGATTTACCGCTCTTTATATTAATCGGCTTAGTTTCTAGTGTTGCAACCTCTTGACTTGTGTCTAATTCGTTATAAAAAACTATCTTCCCCATATTAAATCTTTGCTCAAAACCTTACTTATTCTTATAAACACCAAAAGACTCCCTTTATTGTGTTTTGAATTAATTAGTTGCGAATATAACATAAAAAAGACTCCAATACGCAATAGTTGCGTTTAACATTTGTTAAATAGCTGTGTAGCAGTTCTCTATTACTCTGAAACAATGTCTTGTTATTTCTGTTTTACTATAGGAGATAATTTTAACATATGCGATTATTTAGTGCTATTTTATTGATTATAATTTTTACGGTTCAAAGCTTTGGACAGCGGATGTCACTCTCTGCTGGAGTTAGTTACCCTATTAGCATAACGAACAATAACGATTATCAAGCAACCTATATCAATATTGGTGGCTACGTAAAAGGAACCACCTCCTACTATTTTAATGAGAAAATAGGACTAGAATTAGATATCATATTTCAAACCAATGAGATTCGGTGGAAGAAAAATAGAGAAAATATTCCCAATGGAGAAGATAATGAGTTGATCGATACTTTCAAAGACGTTGGTTACGATACTTTTACACTAGCCTTACTGCTACAATATCAGTTCTTTAAGAAGGGTAAGCTCACGGGTTCTTTCTCTGCAGGAGGGGGGCTTTTGTTCAATTTTAACGAAAAGAAGGTAGATGAGAATGTGTCTGAAAAGCTCTTTGAATTTCAAAAAAAAGCCTCTCCTTCGGTCAACGCAAACCTTAAATTCTCTTACTTTCCTAAGAAGTATCTCGGTGTTTTTATCGGAGGTAGTATTTTGTATTCCGCAAAGAGTGTTCGAATCGAAAACCGAAGAGATTTGAAATATAACTTTCTATTTGCAGGCCTCGGATGTGGTATAATATTTGGTGGCTAATAAGAATATTGTAAATTAGTGGGAAATAAAACAGAGTAGTGATGAAATATATTTTCAATAAGGTTAGTGTCACATGCCTTCTCCTTTTGCTTGCTTCTTGTTCGATCTCTCGTAAAGTCACAAAGCAATATCAAGGAAAATCAATCAAAGAGATTGAGGCGATCTATGGAAAGCCCGTAAGGAGATATCTCAATGGAGATTCGTGCTGGGTATATGTCTTTGATCAAGTCAAACGCATTAAGAGTCAGTCTATAGCAGGTGGTAATTTCCATGCAACTCAGATGAGCATCCCCTCTGCAATTCGTACAGATCACTACAAAGTGGTTTTTGATAAAGATGAAAAGGTGAAAAAAGTAGAAATAGAATCTGATTATAATTAGTATTAAAGAAATAAATTTTTGTACTTTTGTCGTGTTCGCAAGTAAAATACACCTTGTTGTGATCAATGCGAAACAATTACTTCCTAGTACTAGTTAAGCCCAAGTGCTGAAATTGGTAGACAGGCACGGTTGAGGGCCGTGTGTCCTACGGACGTGCGGGTTCAAGTCCCGCCTTGGGCACCTATCGAAAGGGATAGTTAGAATGCGTTTATTTTCTTCGGATATAAGCGCATTTTTATTTTTATATCATAGCCTTTGAGGTTTAAAAAAGGACCCCTTTCATTAACAAGCCATACGTATTTTCAATATAGCTTTATGGTCTAGATCATTTTATTGCATTGCACACTCTTAACATGCTAATTGTTCAATCATAATTAACCATTCACCACTTTAGTAATATAATCTTTACAATTCATGTAGCTGTGCTGTATGAAACAGAATGTCTATTGGTGACAAATCCACTGATTGGGATAAAGCAAAGACTTGTATTAATCATAAAAGATTTATATCTCCTCCCAATTCATGAAATGAATTAAGATTGTTTTTCTGTGAATAATCGCTTAAGAACTCTATTATCAGGTGCATAGAGATCCTGATTTTAAAAGAACAGAACAGAGGATATTACCACACTTCGAATGTTAAAACTTAATCTTTTTTAAAATAGAGCTTTCTAACCCCCTTTACTATCCGTATGTCCCGATGTATATATAAGTACCCATCAGTTATATAATTATAGGCACCTTGCTGTCTTTGGATGAATGTAAGCAGCTAGCCATTCTCAGTAATACAGCTATTTAAATAATAAAAAATAGTATAGGAGGTGGGTAACAAATTCATGACACTACTTGTTTAGTATAGACTTGGTTTTGTTCTTTTGTGAAGAGCTAAGTCTAATAAGACATGCTCGAATTATATATCTTATCAGGGGTTACTTTACTGAGATATCGGAATCTAGTTTTATAAACAGTTATAACATATGAAACGTTACCAAAAAGAGTTACAACGAATTAAAGAAAACTGCTACTCCAACCAATGGCAAATCGATACTGTCATTGGTTTAAGAAATTATATCAGCAACAACTTTAGTGAAAAGTTGAACTTAAACCTCTTCTCAAGAGTTCGACTAGTTTCAAAGTACCACCTTTTAAGACTATTCAAAAGATATTATGGACAAACGCCGAACCAATATTTGATAGATAAGCGAGTAGAAGAAGCGAAGCTATGTATTCAAAATGGATTATCTGTCTCAGATTCTTGTTATGCTGTAGGTTTTGAAAGTTTAAGCTCATTTAGTTCACTGTTTAAGAAAAAAACAGGGATAACTCCAAGAGCATATCAAAAGAGCAATTTTCGATAAATACATTACCAAAGCAATATGAATATTTGTGGTATTAAATCTTTTTAAATTTTAAGGTTATGAAAATAAAACTAGTTAGTGTACCTGTAGATAATCAAGAGAAAGCTCTTGATTTCTATACACAGAAATTAAACTTTATAAAGAAAATAGATATACCAGTGGGTGGAGGAAATAGATGGTTGACCGTGGTTGCGATGGAAGAACAAGATGGTGTCGAACTATTACTGGAACCCATTCCAATCGAGTTTGAGCCCGCAAAGGTTTATCAGAAAGCTCTATTCGATGAGGGATTACCTTACACACAGTTTAATGTTGATGATGTACAGAAAGAGTATGATAGATTAATAAACCTAGGCGTTGAATTTAGTGTAAAGCCCACTGAAATGGGAACAACAAAATTGGCTGTATTTGATGATACCTGTGGCAATTATATTCAAATTGTTGAGATCTTAGAGTAATTATAACTTTCTCAATAGTGTATAAATGGGACAATCACTTAAAATATTATTACCTATTCTGACCTTTTGTTTAATAACCTGTAGTTGTTTAAACCCAAAATACGAGAGCTGCAATTTTCCAGAAGTTATAAAACTAAGGCAAGAAAACGATAGTTTAAAAGCACTATTATTAAAAAATAAAGAACAAATGAAATTAGAAATAAACATGATAGTATTTGATGCCAAAGCTGCGGCAGATTACTATAAACGTATCTTAAATGCTGAGATTATTTCACAAACAGATAACAATCTCGGAATGAATGAGACAATGATGAAACTAGGTGGAGTGGAGTTTAGAGTTTTAGACGAAAACAAAGAGCTTGGTATGTTCGCACCAGAACAAGTTGGTGCGATAGCTCTTGGTGTCAATATGTTTGTTGATGATATTGAGCTCTTTTTGGACAACGCAATAAAAGAGGGCTGTAAGGTAATTTCACCTTTGCAAGAATTTCCTGATATTCCAGCCAAAAATGCAGTCTTTGCAGATAAATTTAATCACATATGGGTTGTCAATCAGCAGTATTAATAACCATAAAGAGTCAGCTTTGTAAAGCTGACTCTTTATGCATGTATATCACCTAATATCCGTAGGCAGGGCCTGTTCATAAAATTAGGCCACAAAGAATTTATTTATTTTCTCTGGATTAGAGACAAAATCTTCTCTCAGATGCTTCTGATTTGCTTTTAACTGTGTCAAATAAAAACGATCGTATTGTTCAATGTCAGATAATAATCCAGCTGAGCTATGCATGGCATCTAGACTTATCTTTGCGGTATTCGGAATCTCCTTTATAGCTCCCTTGACAACCTCTTTCATTCCATCATAGTAACCTAAAAGTTGTTGTTGATTTGTCAAATGAGATAAAAAATAAACAATACTCACCCCTCTAGTACTCTTTGCATTTAAATCAATGCTTCCTCTTAATTCTTTGCCATCAACAGTATACCATTCATACGAGTCCTGTTTACTCGTATGTATTGAAGAGAAGAAGGTGCAATTTAACGAAGACAAGATTCTAGATAACTGAACTCGACTAATACAACAATCAATATCCTTCTGTAAACAAATATTAAGATTTATTTGAAGGTCGTTATTCATAGTTTAGATATGTTTCTAGTAATCCAAATATAATATGAATTAGCGACCTTTTATTATGTCTGCATTTTATGAACAAGCCCTGTCCTCGACTCTTAATATCCTAAATGTATCTCTATTGATATATTTATGCAAACCACATTTGCTCCTTTTATTCTCCAACAACCCCATTCAAGGTTCTTCCTTTCGATCCAAGCTTAGATTAAGCTAAAAATAAGTAGTGAAAAATCCCCAATATATATACCGAACCTATTGAAATGTATAATAATTTAAAGCTTGATAGAAAAGTTGCATTTGTCGCTTGAATTCACGACTATCCATATCTCCACAAACGGACTAACAGCTTTGCCGATTATCCAAAAACCTTTAGAAAACCGAGGAGTGATGAAAAGAAATAGTCGAGCCATAATATGAAAATGAACTACAAAAATGAAATACAAAAATGAACTAGGATAACAGAGAGATAAAATAGAAATGGTAAAGGAATAACAGGGGGATAATCCGTCCCTAATCCGTCCCTAATCCGTCCTTAATCCGTCCCTAATCCGTACATATAACACCCATTCTCCACCCTTCCTTCATGGTTCCTCCACCGAAAGTGTTAAATCGATGGAGGAACCATGAAGAAAGGATGAAGAAACCATGGTGAATAGACGGATTAAGGACGGATTAAGGACGGATTAAGGACGGATTATGGATGGATTATGGATGGATTAAAGTGGTATGATGTAGTATGTTGGTCGCGATTATACTGGTGTACAGTAGGCTAGGTGTAAAGTAGGTAGGTTTACTAGGTTAATTTCATATAGTGCCAATAAGGAGTGTGGACGGTGTAAAATTAACTCTGTCTAGATTTTCTTAAATTTATGATTAGAGAAGGAGGTGTGAGTGTTTGATAGAGAGTAAATTGTGTTTGCTTTTGTACAAGCAGACAGTGAGTTGATCATAAAAGATAAAAATGGGACAATAAAATGTGTGTGATGTTGAGAATATGAGCGCTGTTGTGATTATATTTAAGGAGCTAATCATGAAGTGTTTTATAAAGATGGACCATCGTTTATCAATGGTTGATATCTGATTTGTGTTTTTGGTACTTATGGTTAGAGCAAACACATAATTAAATATTTGATATTAATAGTTTTCATATGATCAGAAGATTTGTATTGATACCTTTAGGTGTACTGTTGTCTTTGGTGGGGTTTGCCAAAGATGATAACAAAGAGTTAGGAGTGGTTCCACAACCTAAACATATTGAAATTACCCATTCTTCGAGAGTTTTTACATTGAATGAAAAGACGGTCATTGCCTCGGAGCAAGCGCTTTTGAATGTGGCAGATTATCTTGGGAATCAGTTGTTACAGTCGACAGGCTACCGTGTTATGGTGAAAGAGAAGGCGGGGCGTAATAGTATACATCTTGAGCTGGATCGATCGATGAGCCAGAATGATGGAGCCTACTCTCTAGTAAGTAATAAGAAGGGAGTTACGATTAAAGGTGCTACTCCCAAGGCGGTTTTCTGGGGAGTGCAAACACTTATGCAGTTGTTTCCACCTGAAATATATTCATCTTCTTTAGTGAAAGATATGGTTTGGGCTTTACCTGCGGTGAAGGTGGAAGATGCCCCTTCGTTTGAGCGATTTAGGGGAGTTCATATGGATATCTCTCGTCACTTTAGAACTAAAGCAGAGATCTTGAGAACATTAGATATGATGGCAATGCACAAGATGAATGTATTGCATTTGCACTTTTCTGACGATGATGGATGGCGTATTGAGAGTAAGAAGTACCCAAAGCTAACTTCTGTTGGGTCACAGGGAAATAGAAGTACGAAAGGTAAGGGGGATTTTTATTTCTTGACACAAGATGAGGTGAAGGAGATTATCGCTTATGCGAATGCTCGTTACATTGAAGTGTTGCCTGAGATCGATATGCCAGGTCATATGCATGCCGTGATTCGTTCATATCCGGAACTTGGTAGTGTTACCGATAAGAGATCCCATAAGAAAGTGATTCGTATTGATGAAAAGGGAGCAACATTCTGTAAGAATATTCTTTCGGAGATGTATGAGTTGTTTAACCAACCTTCCGAGTTTCACCTCGGTTTCGATGAGGTTAACTTGGGGTCTAAAACAGATATCTACTCTGATCAAGAGATTACAGCTTTTGCTAAAGAGATGGCAAAGTATGTGAAAGAGGAGTTGCAATGTACTCCAATCCTTTGGGACGATGCATTTGAGAAAGGATTGCATAATCCAGACTACCTCATTCAGTGGTGGCGATTTGGACAGATTGCGTGGTGGAAGAATCTAGAGATGCCAATGGATGCAAAAATGTTGAAATATGATCAACCGTTTATTCTATCTCCTGGTAACTACACCTACTTCGATATGGCTAATACGAAAGAGGATCGTGGGGCTCGTTGGGGTGGCCCAATCTCTGTGGCACAGATCTATGCATGGGACCCTTTATTGGATCTGACCAACTACGATCACTCGAAGAGAGATTTGATTCAAGGAATTATTTGTGCTGTTTGGAGTGAGCAAGTGAGAGATATGGACACTTTCGAGGAGCGTGTTTACCCAAGATTGGCAACGATGAGTGAAAAGTGTTGGGCTACATCGGATGATGCGAAGCCTGCCATGTCGTGGGAAGAGTATCGTGACAATGTGTTGGCAAAACAGTTGAAACGTTACGATGCCATTGGCGTGAACTATTGGAGTAAAGGGAAGCCAGAGAAGCTGATGAAGCTGAAGTCGGAGAAGAAGAACCCAAGATAGTTCAGCGAGTGGATATGTATTCACTAGAATTAAGTAGAAGTTGATGATCATTACCTAAAGCCGCTGTTGGTTTGGGTATAGATTTTTATAGTTATATGTGTTGCAAAGAAGAACATCTCGGATGGTTCTTCTTTGCTTTTTTTATACCATAGTAATCGTAGTGTGTTCTCCATTCGTGATCCTTCTTTGGAGAGTTATTCCTACACTTTTGATCTGTAACTCATGGTAAGCCCCAAACTATTTTGAGTTGGGGTGTTCTTTGAATGTGGTAATCCTTCCTTTGAAATCGGTCACTCCAAGTGGATTGTCGGTGCTAGATTTGCACTGTATAAGAAAATAAGTGTGCCGTGTTAATTATAGCGTATCTATTTTATAATGTTTGTTATGGGTTTATCCCTAGTGTGTTCGTAGATATTGTTGATGGATAGAATCGATTTGTAATTTAAGTAGGCAGGCATTTGTGATAAAAAATGAATCGTATGAAAAAGATTGTATTGGTTGGCTCTACAGGGGTCATAGGTTCTAAAGTGAAAAAGTTGTTCGAGGAGAACTACCATGTGGTTACTGTGAATAGAACAAGTGGGGATTTTCGGTTGGATATGGCTGATGCTGCTGCAGTAGAAGATATGTTTAAAAAAATTGGTTCTTTTGATGCATTGATTACAACGAGCGGTTATGGAAAATGGGGTACTATCGATGAGCACTCAATCCAAGACTACCATGATGGATTGAATAGTAAATTGATGGGTCAAGTGAATATGGTTGTGATTGGTCGTAAATATGCTAATCCTGGAGCAAGTTTTGTAGTTTCTACAGGTATCCTAGCTCAATATCCAGTGCCAGGTGGAATTTCACTAGGTATGATTAATGCAGGTTTGGAAGCATTCGTAAGAGGTGCTGCTCTAGATATGGAAAACATGACTATTAACTCAGTAAGTCCATCTTTCGCAAAAGAGACTATGGAGTTGATGGGAATGGATTCTTCTACAGGAGTTCCTGCAGTTGAATTTGCAAAACTTTACAAAGAAGCTATCGAGTCAGGTAAATCTGGTGAGATCTTCTACGCAAAATAGAGGGAGTTTCTAACAGACATGATATCCGACTAGGGTAGAGGGGAGATTTTATCTCTCTCTACTCCATGTCTAATTCACCCAGCTTTCGAGATATTGATTGTTACGTTGTGGTGGATTGTAATAAGAGGTTCTGCTTACATTGTCTCTGGTGGATGTACTACATTTGATCGGACATTAAATTAAGCTCCTTTTCTTTACAATATGAGAAAGCGAATAAGTAAGCGTTACGAAAAAAGATAACATTATGGTTGTCAATTAGTGTCTTAGTGGCAAAACAGCACAATCAGTAGCCGGTGATTTGTATCTTGAGGTAACAATGGTTTGGCGGTTTGTTCGCTAGCACAAGAAGTATCAAAGCAATAGTTCTCAAGGTAATGGTAATCCTGTTCGGACTGTAGAGCAAGACGAAGTAGCAAAACTAAAAGCGGAGCTACACCAGACACAAATAGAACGTGATATATTAAAAAAGGCAGTGAACATATTCTCCAAGAGCGACAATACAAATTTGAATTTATAAAAAAGATCAGGGTCTGTTCATAAAGTTTAGGCGGCAAAGAACTTGTTTATTTTCTCTGGATTATAGACAAGTTCTTCTCTTAATTTATTTAAGTTATCTTCTGTATTTGTTTTATTAACCCACTGCATGTTAGTGGTATCGTGGTGGTAATTATCGATTATTGCATTCCATGGTTTAGGGACGTTAAATTATCTTATTCAAAATTGACATCTCTTATTCAATTCATTACCTCGATTTTCCAATGATTCCTTATAGCCCCTGCAATTTCAGCTACATCTCCATTTTAATTCGTGATATAATATCGTATTTTATTACTTTGTTTGCCTGTACTCATAGTACAACTTGACCTTGTTACTTTAATCATCTTACAGATGCCACTTTTCGACCATCTAGGATGTAGAATTTCTGTATTTATAGCATAGATTTCATAATCTTTTTGATCTATTCTTCCATGAGATTTATCGATTTATGACAACACATCATCGGCAATGAGATGTTGTGAAGTATGTACTAAATCTTCTTTCAGATGCTTCTGATTTGCTTCTAACAGTGTCAAATAGAAACGATCGTTTTGTTCAATGTCAGATAATAATCTAGCTGAGTTATGCATGGCATCCAGACTTATTTTTGTGGCATTCAGCATATTCTCTATATCTCCCTTGACAACCTCTTTTTTACTCTCTTTTGTTCCATCATAGTAACCTAAAAGTTGTTGTTGATTTGTCAAATGAGAAAAAGCACAAACAATGCTCAGCCCTCTAGTATTCTTTGCATTTAAATCAATGCTTCCTCTTAATTCTTTTCCATCAACAGCATACTATTCAGACGAATCCTGTTTACTGGTATGTATTGAAGAGAAGGAGTTGAAATCTAACGAAAACAAGATTCTAGATAGTTGAACTCGACTAATACAATCATCAATATCCTTCTGCAAACAAATAGATAGATTCTCGTAGTTACTTACCATATTACGATGAATCTTACACTTTCTTACGACCAGAGTTACTTCTTGTATCATTAAGATTTATTTGTAGGTCGTTGTTCATAGTTTATATCTGTTTTTAGCAATCCAAATATAATATGAATTAGCGACCTTTTAATATCTCTGAATTTTATGAACAAGCCCTGTAAAAAAGAATAAGACTGAATTTACTGTTGAGGATATGTGAGGTGTTCTAAAATGCAGTGGTTACGGCTGTTTCTGGATGCAAAATTAAGATGCTATCAAATTATTCTAGGGATGTAAAGAATGAATGAATGTCAAAACTACTACAGCTAGGGAAGCAACAATGGCCTATTTAAATTTAAAATCCCACTATACAGAAGTTTATCTTCTATGTAGTGGGATTTAATATTCTTTTTATACACTTGCTACACTATATCGCTTATGTAGAATATGGTTAGTCCTCTAAACGCTCTTCCACGTCACTTGCAATTTTTGCTACAAGTTTCTTTTGACGCTCTCTTTTTTTCAGAGACTCAATCTTATTGTAATCGTGATTGAGGACTTTATAGAGATTGTAGCACATCATGATCAGGATAATAGCAAATGGGAGTGCTGTTAGAAGCGTTGCCGTTTGCAATGCTATCAATCCTCCTCCACCTCCTACAAGAAGAATAATGGTTACTGTGCCCTCAGTGGTAGCCCAAAATACTTTCTGTCCCACAGGTGAGTCTAGCTTACCTCCAGAAGTTAGCATATCTACTACCATGGATCCACTATCCGATGAGGTTACAAAGAAACTTCCAACTAACAGGATGGTAAGCACACAGGCTACTTGAGTAAAAGGGAAGTTCTCTAATAGGTGGTATATTGATGTCGCCACATTTTCGTTTACTGCTTGAGAGATAGAGTGATCTCCTAGAAGCTCACGGTGAATAGCACTTCCTCCAAACACTGTCATCCATAAGAAAGTGACCAAGGATGGCACTAAAAGTACTCCCAATACAAACTCTCTAATGGTGCGACCTTTAGATATACGAGCAATAAAGATACCCACAAATGGAGACCATGAGATCCACCATGCCCAGTAGTTTACAGTCCAACCACTTTGCCAGTGGGACACTTCATTAATTCCTTTATAAGACTCGGTGAACGTACCCATGGAGATCAATGTCGACAGATAGTGTCCAATGTTTTGTCCGAATGCTTTTAGAATAAACGCTGTAGGACCTGCTAGTAAAACAAAAACAAGTAAGGCTACAGCCAAGCGAATATTCCACTCACTCAATCGACGAATTCCTTTATCCAATCCCAATACCAATGACATGGTAGCTAAGAATGTAATAAATATAACCAGTCCGATTTGCCATGTACTTGAGTATTCTACGTCAAATAGGTATGACAAACCTGCATTGGCTTGGGTTACCCCAACCCCTAAAGAAGTGGCTAGTCCAAACATGGTTGCAGAAACGGAAATAATATCTATTAGGTCTCCCCACTTACCATAAATTCTCTCTCCCAATATTGGGTAAAATATCGAACGAATAGTTAATGGAAGTTTCTTATTGAAGGTGAAATAAGCCAATGCTAGCCCTACAATAGCATACACCGCCCATGCGTGCAGTCCCCAGTGAAGGAAGGTAACACTCATAGCTGTCTTTGCCGCTTCGATCTTATCAGTTCCTTGATAGAACGGGGTTCCTCCAAAGTGTGTGATTGGTTCTGCCACACTATAGAACAGAAGTCCAATACCCATCCCTGCACTAAACAACATAGCAAACCATGCTGTCGTACTGAAGTCTGTTTCAGCATTCTCTCCACCAATCTTTAGTTTTCCAAATTTTCCTCCTCCAATAATCAAAGAGAAGATTAGAAAGAAGTTGATCGCCATGATAAAGAACCATCCAAAACTATTGGTCATCCACTTTTGAGTGTCTGCAAACCAAGTTTGAATAGGCTTCCCAACCACCAATGTTGCAATCAACAGTGAAGAGATGATCAAGATAGATCCAATAAAAACATTTCCGTTTGCTTTTATTCCAAAGAAGCTCTTTTTATCTGAACGAATGTATTTCTTTCCAGTCTTTTTCCTTTTACCAGGAAAGTCTAGAATAATACTAAAGTCTTTTTTCTTATTTTTGTCTTTCTGTTCGATATCCATATACCTATATCTTAAAAATAATATCCTATGTTAATGTTAAACCAAGCCTCCCAATTCGGTGAGGTGTCTCCTTGGCTTAAACCATTTTGATCTTTATTGGGTCCGTATGCTCCCCAAGGTCCAAACCAATCTTGATTCTTACCTTGTGCATAATCAATGTATGTATATATAGGTCCAGCAGCCAACATTATTCCCGTCACATTCATTTGTGTATCGGTAAATCCATCGTGTGCTTTCTTCATATAACTATAGTCATTATATACTTGAACGTAATCCAAGAACTTTTGGTTCACAGGAATAGTATAAGCTACAGCGGCCGAGAATACAGATGCCTCACTTGCCACCTGATAAGTTGAACTATATGCCCCCATTGAGATGATGTTGTCATCCATGTCTGCATAGTTGTAGTACATCGCTTCTAAACGAACATTTAAACGTTTGTTAGAAAGAAAATCACCATTCATATGTGCCTCTACAGCCCAAGTGTCATGCTTTTTATGGTAATTAGGATTTTCAATCTGTTTAACACCATCAGGGTCGTTAGGGTCGACAATTGTTTGCATACGTTCCCAGATCTTACCATACTGTACAGAAGTACCAATAGAGATATTATTTAATGGTTTTTCAATCTTAAGATTTAGTTGACCGATCTCTTCTACATTATCAACGGGATCGTACGAATATCTCTCATTGCTTGCACCACTTCCGCCTTCTGCGTTTTTGAAGTAGGCCAAATCGATAATCCAATTATCGTTATTGTATGTTAGTTTCACTCCATTGTCATAATCGTCTTCGAAACCAACGTAGTATTGCATATTAAAGAAGTAACTATGGGCAGTGTATGGTGCCATACCAAATGGAACTTGTGTTGTTCCTAGAACCATCTGTAATTCAGGGGTAAATTTATAACCGATATATCCCTCTTTCAGAAAGCGTCCAAAAGCTGATGGGTAAAGACGATATTCAGCTTTCATAAAGAAATTTGCGTACTGTGCACTTGCTTTGATAGCAAACATATCGAAAACGAAATCTCCACCTTTGTCAGCGATGCTTGGGTCCCACGCTTTGTATCGGTAGTTGAAACGAACTGCTCCTCCGATCTTTACAGAATCTTTTAGTGCAGCTTTAGTTGTAAAAGGAATAAGGCAGGTGAAAAATAAAATAATGAATAATGTAAATAACTTTTTTAAATTAAGAAACATATATAATAATAGTTTGGTTTTGTCGAACTAGTTGATGAGAAGATTCTCATTAAATTGTGTTCTGTGCGACAAAATTAACAAGGATATGGCGCAAATCAAAATAAACTATACAATACCACTCTCTTTAGTGTGATTGAAAGGTTTGTTAAGTCGTTGTTGTTCAGGATCGTGTAAGTGTTGAATATTTAATTGAAATTTATTTTAATTAAATTAGTTTCTGTGCGATGTATTGTGGTATTGCTTTCAATATTACACTACGTTTCGATGTTATTGGAGGCTAACGTTAGGTTTGTCCTATCTGTTTTTCACACTCTTTCCATCTGATAAAGCGTTATGTTTTATCAATACAGCTCGGTAATGGGTTGATTATGTGTACCATAGGTGTAGTTGGTGCAATTTGTGCATTGGGGGTGTGCAATCCCATACACACCTCACAACTCTGATTTGCTATCGTCATATTGCATAAAACTGTTTTATCGAAACATTTTGGTTGCCCATGCAACTTACATTCTATAATTACTCGAAGCAATTTGCATGATGTTATATTTAGCAAAGTAGCTCTATTAATCTCAATGGGGGCATCCCTATACTTTCTTTACCCTTCCTATTTTAGTGTGAAAGGGTATTGATAAGATGAGGTAAATGTCTGGTTACTATGGTGATAGATGTTTTGGGGATACAGTCTTACAAAGCAAGGAGGGTGTTTTGTGTTGTGTAGGAATATATTGCTAGGGTGGTGGGATTAGGGATGAAGGCATTGTGGAGTTAGAAAGCAATTTAGTCGAAGTTGTTCTAAAGAGGTTGAACAGAAGTGAGATGATGTCCTGTCAAGGCGTTGGGCGTAAAGGTTTTAGGTTGCTCTGGTTTAAGCACTGATCTTTTCAAGGTTCAATGCTTAAACAGAGTAACCTTTCTACTGTGACGGAGAGTTGGCATTTGTATCTTCCGAAATAATATTTGGATCGTTGATTATTTCTAATCCTGTAAGTAATGCCGACGATCCAACATCCTCAATTTCTAGCATTTCCACAAGAGTTGTCAATGCTTCATTGATCTTAGTCAGGTCTGATTCTGATAGATTCTTCAGTTTACTTGCCAAACGGTGTTGAAGGAGATCTGGAGTTTTTTCCAATAGATCGTACCCAATAGAGGTAAGCGTAAGCATGGTAACCCTCTTGTCTCCTGTCTTAGGTAGCTTGGCAAGCATACCTCTTTTCTCTAATCTAGATATAATCCCTGTTACGGTACTAGAGTTTAATTTGAGATGATCTCTAATGCTTTTTTGAGATGCCTGATAGTTATGACTATCTTTTAGGAATTCAAGACAAAGCACCTGAGGTATACTCACCCCGTAATCTTTCTCTATTTTCTTTGACTCGAGATTTATTGAACGTACAATTCTTCGAATCAGAATAATTACGCTTTTATAGTTCATACGTTAAAAGACGATATGTTATTAACTCATCATTGTTGATGCAAATATATTGATAAAAAGTGAATGATATAGACTTCTTGATTAATGTGAATAAAAAAAGAGTCGAAAGATAGTCTATATGTCCCCCAACTCTTTTACTATATTTTAGTTATATGGCTCTTTTACTTGTTGAAACGATCCACAATGACTGCACATGCAGCATCTCCTGTAATATTAACAGAAGTACGTACCATATCAAAGATTCTATCTAATGCATATAGTAGTGGAAGCCCTTCCAATGGGATCTTTGCTGCTACCAGTACCGCAACCACCAATAGTGTTGGTCCAGGAACCCCGGCTTGCCCAATAGATCCAACTGTTGCAGTAAGGATTATGGCGATATATTGTGGTGCACCTAAAGGCTGTTCAAACATCTGTGCAAAGAAGATCGCTACCAATGCATAGTATAGAGCATTTCCTGTCATATTGATGGTTGCACCTAATGGTAGTACAAAACTAGATGTCTGTTTGCTAACGCCTAACTCATCTTCACACACTTCCATATTTACAGGTAGCGTTGCCATGGAAGACGCAGTAGAGAAAGCCACAATCTGTGGTTTTGTCATCTTAGAGAAGAACTTCCTGACCGATAAATTAGAGAATAGTTTAAGTGTTAAAGGATATAGTACAAGAAGTAGAATAGCTACACCAATAAGATTTACCCACACTAGGTTAAATACCATCTTTAGAAGATCAAAACCGAAGGTTCCTGTGGCATTAGCAATCAAACCAAAAACACCAATAGGAGCTGTGTACATCACCATTTTAATCATCCAAATGAATGCCTCTGTAATATAGTTTAGTCCGTTTACGATTGGCTTCTTCTTCTGGTCTGGTAGTGTTGATATTGCTATACCTAAGAAAAGACCAAAGAAGATGATCTGTAGAATATTTCCAGATACTAATGATTCAATTGGGTTTGCTGGAATCATTCCAATCATGATATCCCAAAAGCCTGGTGTCGCAGCTGCTCCAGTGTAGTCTTCAGGTGGAAAGGCATTCTTTACCGCTTCAGCATCTAGTCCTATTCCTGGTTGGAACACTTCTCCTAGCATTATCCCTAAACTTACAGCTACTGCTGTGGTTAGAAGAAAATACAGTACGGTTGAAACACCTACTTTACCTGCTTTTTTTGTGGCTCCCAAAGATGATGCCCCTGCAATGATAGAGACAGTAACTAGTGGGATTACTAGCATTTTAATAAGTTGAATAAAAATTGATCCTAGTGGTGCAAAGATATTCGCATCTTTCCCCATAGCTGCTCCTACACCAATACCAATTAGCATAGCCACCAAAATCTGAAACCCTAGGTTGGTTATTAATTTTTTTAGCTTTTTGTTCATAATTACATTCATTAATTAAAAAGGTTCTCCCTTTTAGAAATTGAAATTTATTCCCCTGTTGTTTACTTCGATGTAACGTTAATCAAAATCTATTAATATTCAAATAACATTTGACTGCTTTTGTTATATACAAGTTAATTCACATCTTTTCATTCTTCACTTCATTGGTTTAATGTGTTTATATACAGGCTTTTGTGTTTTAGTGTTTCTCTTGAAATGATTTTGTAATATTCTTTTAGTTTTTATGTAATACTCTCGCTGTATTCTTGTAGTGAAAACATAAGACAAGAGTAATGAAAAGAAATTTTGTTTTGGGGGCGCTACTTTTATTAGTGCAATGTGTTTCTGCTTTTGCGGATATTAAAAAGGGAGTAGTGAAAGGTGCTGTTTATGAAATCGTAAATCAACAGAAAGTAGGTTTAGCTTTTGTAAATGTATATATCGAAGGAACTTCCTTTGGAGCAGTATCTGATTTTAATGGTAATTTCGAATTGCCTTTGGCACCTGGTACTTATGACTTGGTGTTTAGTTCCATTGGGTATAGAGTGGTTAAACAACCTATTGATGTGAACGCAGAGGGGATCGTAAGTATAGAGACTACTTTAGAGGTGGCAGGTGAAGAATTAGGAGAGGTTCAGGTGGTAGCACAGGCAAATCGAGAGACTGATTATATGCTACTTGTAGATCAGAAGAAGTCTTCGATTGCCCAGCAGAGTGTTGGATCGAAAGAGCTATCAAGAAAGGCTGTGTCTAATGTGATGGATGGAGTAGCAAAGGTGACCGGTATTTCGAAAGCAAGTGCAGGAAGCATTATGGTTCGTGGTTTGGGTGATCGTTATAATTCAACCACACTCAATGGGTTGCCTATTGCATCGCCAAATCCAGATACAAAGATGGTTCCATTAGATCTGTTTCCAACTTCTATTGTGAAGAATATTGGAGTGCATAAAGTGTTCCAGTCTAGTCAATATGCAGACTTTTCCGGTGGTAATATTGATATTAAAACCAAAGACTTCTTATCTAAACCGTTCTTAGATTTGAGTTTGTCCGTTGGTGGGAATACCAATGTGACTTTTAAAGATGTATACTTGGGCGATGCCAATGTAAATCGTTGGAGTGGTTTTGGCGTTGCACAGAGAGACCTTCCACAAGAGGTGAAGGATAACAGTAGTAGATATCCAACCTATGATCACGATCCATTCAATACTACATTCGATGTAGGCCAGTATCAAGCTATGCCTACCCTGTCATTAGGAGTGGCTGGTGGAAAAACATGGGATCTCCATGACGAAAGGAAATTGGGTGTATTATTTTCGGCAAAATATGGCAACGACTTCTCTTTCCAAAATGGTCGTGCAGTTAATTTAGATAATTCAGGAAATCCATTTAGTGATTTTTACTACGATGAATATGCATATGAGACCATGTTTTCAGGGTTAGGGAGTGTGAATTATGCATTCAATAATGAAAACAAGATATACTACAACCTGCTGATGATCCACCGTACTCAGGATCAGTTTCGTCAAGATGTCGGATACGATTCAGAAAATAACGATGTGCTTTCCAATACTACACTATTTAGGTCTCACCAGTTATTGAATCATCAACTGAAGGGAGACCACCAAATTAATGGACAATTGGCATTGAACTGGAAGGGAAGTTATTCGATCGCTAAAAGTAGTGAGCCTGATAGAAAGAACAATGTTTATCAAGTCCAAGATGATGGCACACATACTTTGTTTTCATTAAACCAGCAAGAGACCATGCGTTATTTTGGGAATATGAATGAGACCGATTATAGTGGTGCGGTGGAACTAAGCTACATGTTGAAAGATCAACAAGAGGAAAAGACCGGAGAGATTAAAGCAGGAGTTGATGCCGTGAATAAGAGTCGAAACTTTACGTCTTACAAGTACTACTATAATGTGAAACAGGTGGATGATATTCTTGTTGATCCGTACAATTCAAGTGTAGTTATTAATGATCAATCTTTTGCCAATGGTGATATTTCGATTCAAAATGGGACACTACCTCGTGATTCCTACGATGCAGGAATGTATGTTGTGGCAGGATATATTAACTTCATGTACAACTTGAGTGAAAACTTTCTATTTGATATGGGAGTAAGAGTGGAGAAGGGTAACCAATATGTGAACTACTTCTCAGATGCTGGTATTCCGATGAAGAGTGAAATTAATGGGTTGGATTTTTTTCCTGCATTGAACGTAAAGTTCTCTCCTAATGAGAGTACGAATTGGAGATTGGGATTGAGTAGAACCGTAACTCGTCCAGATTTCATAGAGATGGCTCCTTTTCAATACCGTGAGTCTTATGGTGGAACCACCGTCAGAGGTAATGCGGATATCCAGAATGGTTATAACTATAATTTCGATCTGAAATGGGAAATTTTCCCAAATCGTGGAGAGCTAATCTCTTTAGGAGTATATGGTAAATATTTGGACAACCCAATCGAGCGTACCCAATTCTATTCGGCAGGTGTGGGAGAAACCTTTCAAAATGCAGACAGAGGAGTTGCTGCAGGAGCAGAGTTTGAGATTAAAAAGAAGGTAAATGATTTCACTCTTGGGTTGAACGCTTCCTATATATACACACAAGTTTATCTTCCAGCAGATGGAACCTATACACAAGATAAAAGAGCATTACAAGGTGCGTCTCCTTATCTGATTAATGCAGATATTTCATATCCGATTCGTTTTGGGAATGATAAAGAGATACGCCTTAACGGAATTTATAATGTCTATGGTAAGCGTATACATTCGGTAGGGGTGAACGGGGCAGGTGATATTTATCAGATGCCTCTCAATACTTTGGATTTCTTGGCACAGCTGAAGCTAAACAAGAGGTTCTCTATGGAATTATCGGCAAAGAATCTATTGAATCGGAACGTTGAGTTTCAACAAGATTTATTAAATGAAAACAGTGAGAAGATTGGGATGAAAACAACCAATAGTTACCCTCTAGGGGTGAACTTCTCCTTTGGCATTAAATACCAATTCTAATTTATTCTATTTACAACTTTAACAATTTAGATTAAGATGAAAACATTAAAGAATTTATTTGTTGTTGCCTTTGCATTGTTAGCACTTGTTTCATGTAGTAGTGATTCAGATCCTGTGAACAGTGTAGACGATGAAAAAGTAGGTTTAATTGGCAACGTACTCTATGGTGGTGATATAAATGAAGATATTACACTAAAAGCAGGACAAAACTATACCCTAACTAAAGGGGTTCATATCAAGAGTGGTCACACTTTGACTATCGAAGAAGGAGTTACTCTTGTGGCAGATGCTGAAGTGTTATCCTATCTTTTAATTGAAAAGGGTGCAACTATATATGCCGTAGGTACAGCAAATGCACCTATTGTGTTGACCGCGAGTCAAGAGATTCCTGGAGCTTGGGGAGGTTTGATGATCTGTGGTAATGCTACAATTAATGTGGATGGTGGTAAAGGTATTTCTGAAGTAGGAAACGCTTCTTATGGAGGGAATAATGATGCAGATAATTCAGGTACGATACAATATATCCGTTTAGAGTATACTGGTTATGCTTTTGATGAGGATCATGAGTCTAATGGAGTTGCTTTCTATGGAGTAGGGTTGGGAACTACGGTAGATCATATCCAAGTGTATAAAGGATCAGATGATGGTTTTGAGTTCTTTGGAGGAACTGTAAGCGCGAACTACCTTGTTTCTACTTATAGTCAAGATGATTCTTTTGACTGGACAGAAGGCTGGAGAGGAAATAGTGTGAACTGGGTTGCTGTACAGAATTCAGATTCAAAAGGGACTGGATTTGAGTCGGATAACCTTGAAGGAAATAACGATGCTTCTCCTCGTTCTATGCCTACGATTGCAAATATAACATTGGTAGGTAGCGGATTAGATAATTCCCAAGCAATGAATTTGCGTCGTGGAACAGGAGCTAAGCTTTCGAATCTATTGATGACAAATTACATGATTGGTGTGGGGGTAGAAGAGGCTTCTACCGCTAAATTGATTGGGAGTGATCTTATGATCGACAATGCAGTATTGACAAACACTATAACGGATGCTGTAAAACAGTATTTCACTTATGAGAAAACTACAGAAGGTACACTGAGAACTGTTGTTTCGGGTGACCAATTTGGTACTGGGGTAACCGTTGGTGCTGTGATGTTAAGCGATATTTATGTGGGAAAATTGAACGGAGCTGGTGCAGTAGATGCTAGTGATGACTGGACAGTAGGATGGACAAAATAAACAAAACATTCTCTATATTATTTCTCAACTTTTTATGAGATGTTTTCGTAGGGCAGCTTTCTTCAAGGGGCTGCCTTTTTCATTGTTTCCTTTAACTAAAAACGATCTTAATATTAAGTAATTGGAATTCTGTTTTATACTTTCGAGCTTTGTTGTACCTTTATTACAAAGAAAATATATTAAACTATGAATAAGGAGAGAATACTAGTTGTCGATGACGAAGAGGACATTTGTGAGATCATAAAATTTAATCTTGAGAATGAAGGTTATGATGTGACTGTAGCTTATTCCGCAGAGGAGGCATTACAGCTCGATTTAAATTCTTTTCAGTTGTTGCTTTTGGATGTGATGATGGGGGAGATCTCTGGATTTAAGATGGCCAATACATTGAAAAATAGTAGTCGCTATAATAAAATTCCATTGATTTTTATTACAGCCAAGGGAACAGAGAATGACACCCTAACAGGTTTTAGCCTTGGTGCCGATGATTATATTCAAAAGCCTTTCTCTATCAAAGAGGTTATCGCAAGGGTGAAGGCTGTTATTGCTCGTTCAGGTTCAGGTGAGATTGTAGATAGTGAGAAGTGGATCTATCAAGGTATTGAAGTCGATGTGGAGAATAAAAGTGTGACCATTGATGGCGAAAAGACATCGCTATCACGTAAAGAGTTCGAAATATTGGTGCTTCTAATTCGAAAGCCAGGAAAAGTCTATTCACGAGCAGATATTATTTATCGTGTGTGGAAAGATGAGGATAATGTTTTGGATCGTACAGTAGATGTAAACGTAACTCGGTTGCGTAAGAAAATTGGACCATATGGAAAACAGGTTGTTACAAGACAGGGCTATGGCTACTGCTTCGAAGTAATCTAGTTATATTAACGGCAGTTATTTTCCCTTTTTGAAATGGGGATACTTAGCAATTAATTATTTTTATAATAGCATGAAAAATAGCTATAGGAAACAACTCTTTTATAATTTCTTTATTCTTTTCTTCCTATTTATTCTGAGCGTTATCGTTTTTCAGTATCATAGAGAGGTACAATCTAAACGTGAATCATTAGAGAATACTTTGGATAATTATGCCTCAATTATTGATAATGTAATTCAGAAGAAATGGGATGCTAATAAGGATCGTATAGATCCATTAAAGCAGTTTCTTGACCTGGTCCCAGATAAAGAGCTCCGTGTAACGGTGATTGACTATAATGGTGATGTGAGGTTTGATAATAGATATAAGGATTTTTTCGAAATGGATAACCATAAGGATCGTCCCGAAGTTTACAAGGCTTCTAGTGATGGTAAAGGTTCTTCTATTAGATATTCTAATTCGTTGAATAAAGAGTTCTACTATTATGCTCGATCATTTCCTAACTACATAGTGCGTGCGGCACTTCCATACGATACAACGACCATTAATATTCTCAAGGTTGATAACCTCTTTTTTTATTCTATGTCGTCGCTGTTTATTGTAGTGTTATTTATACTCTACTTTCTAACGGGACAGATGGGGGCATCCATATCTCGATTGCGCAACTTTGCCGTGATTGCCTCATCAAATCGTTCTATCGAGGGGCTAGATATGAACTTCCCTTCGAGTGAGTTGGGAGATATATCTAAAAAGATTGTGGAGATGTATGGTACTATTCAGCATCATAATGAGAAGTTAGAAACAGAGAAGAAGAAGTTGTATGACCATCTACATGTGTTACAGTCAGGATTGGCTGTGTTCTCTCCGGATAAAAGTGAGATTCTTTCGAACTCTTTGTTCTTGATGTTTGCAAGTACCATGTCCTCACGATCCATCCGAAAGAGTGAGGATTTCTTTAAGATTGATGAAGTAAGACCTATTATCGACTTTATAGAAAGTAAACAGAATGGCGCACCTATATCGGAGTTCTCGAAAGAGAAGTTACAGATATCTAAGTTTGGTCGGATATTTAATATTCAAGCCATCGTTTTTTCAGACAACTCTTTTGAGATAACCATTCAAGACGTCTCTGAATTGGAGCAGGCAAGAAAGTTAAAGAGGGAGATTACAGGAAATTTGGCACATGAGTTAAAAACGCCTGTGACAACAGTTCAAGGTTATCTAGAGACTATTTTAGAGAACCGAGATATGGATAATAAGCAGCTGTTCTTCTTTTTAGATAGAGCGTTTAAGCAGACCCATCGTCTTGGAGAATTGATATCTGATATTTCGTTGTTATCGAAGATTGAAGAGGCTGAGCATCTATATCAAAAGGAGACACTATCACCTTATGAGATTGTTCACCGTGTACTACATGATCTAGATTATAATATCAAGGAGAAAGAGATTGAAGTATTGTTAAAGATAGATTCGGAAGTGACATTTAATGGAAATCATGGATTGGTATATGCTATTTTTCGTAATCTAGTGGAGAATGCTATCAAATATGGTGGTCAAAAGATCTCTATTCAGCTTATTAAAGAGACTGACGGCGATATCTTGTTTCGTATGTATGATAATGGGAGTGGCGTAGAGGAAAGTCATCTATCGCGTTTATTTGAGCGTTTTTACCGTGTCGATGAAGGGCGTAATCGTCGTATTGGTGGAACCGGCTTAGGATTGGCAATTGTGAAGAATGCGGTTTTGATGCATAAAGGAACGATTACGGTAAAGAATCGTAAGAATGGTGGCTTAGAGTTCCTGTTTTCGTTTAAGAAATCGTAGCGTTTGAGTTAAATATGAATATATGATAAAAAAAGACTACCCGCTGTGGATAGTCTTTTTTATCATATATATAATGACGGTATTAGTCGTTCATCGATAACAAAAACTCATCATTACTTCGTGTTTTTGTGATACGATCTTTCGTGAACTGCATGGCTTCTACTGAGTTCATATCTGTAAGATAGTTACGAAGAATCCAAACTTTATCCATTGCAGCTTTTGGCATTAATAGATCTTCTCTACGCGTACTTGACTGTGTGATGTCCACAGCTGGGAATACACGACGGTTAGCAAGTTTTCTATCTAACTGAAGTTCCATGTTACCTGTACCCTTGAACTCTTCAAAGATTACTTCGTCCATTTTAGAACCAGTATCTGTAAGTGCTGTTGCTAGGATGGTAAGAGATCCACCTTGTTCAATGTTACGAGCTGCACCAAAGAAACGTTTTGGTTTGTGAAGAGCGTTGGCATCCACACCACCAGAAAGTACTTTACCTGAAGCTGGTGCTACTGTATTGTAGGCACGAGCAAGACGAGTAATAGAGTCAAGAAGGATCACTACATCGTGTCCACACTCTACCATACGTTTGGCTTTCTCAAGTACCATGTTTGCTACGCGTACGTGACGATCTGCAGGCTCATCAAAAGTAGATGAAACGACCTCAGCTTTTACACTACGTGCCATATCGGTAACTTCCTCAGGACGTTCATCGATAAGTAGTACAATCATGTATACTTCAGGGTTGTTATCAGCGATGGCATTGGCGATCTCTTTCAACAAAACAGTCTTACCTGTCTTTGGTTGAGCAACGATCAATCCCCTTTGTCCTTTACCAATAGGAGAGAACATATCTACTACACGACAAGCAACAGAGTTGTGTCCTTTTCCTGTAATGTTGAATTTTTGATCAGGGAAAAGAGGTGTCAAGTGATCGAATTGTACACGGTCTCTAATGTAGTCAGGTGTGCGTCCATTGATCTCTTTGACCTTGATTAGAGGAAAATATTTTTCCCCCTCTTTCGGTGGACGGATTGTTCCTGTTACATTATCCCCTGTACGAAGACCAAACAGTTTAATCTGGCTTTGAGATACATAGATGTCATCAGGAGAGTTAAGGTAGTTGTAGTCCGAAGATCTTAGGAAACCATAACCATCTTGCATGATCTCTAGAACTCCAGAGCTTTCAACGATTCCTTCGAACTCGTATCCTTTGTCACTGTTCTTTCCGTATTTGTTTTGTTTCTTCTGATCGCGGTTATTGTTATTATTGCGATCTTTATTGTGGGTATTTTGTCTTCTATCCTGAGGCTTATCTCCATCATTTCTAGAAGGTGTATTCTCTTGTTTTGCCGAGATTTCCTTTACAGAAGTTTCTTCCTTCCTAGGATCTTTATTCTCTTTGGCTTCTACAGGCTTCTCTTCTTTCGGAGTCTGTTTTCTCTCTAAAGGCTTTGTGCTCTCTTTTTCTGTTCCCTTTTTCTCAGGAGCTTGAGCTCTTTTCTCTCTAGGCTCTTGCTTATTCTCTTTTTTAGGCTGCTCTTGTTTGTTCTCTCTCTTGGCAACCGGAGCCTCTTTCTTATCGGTATTGTTATTCTCCTTTTTGTTTACTGGAGCTTGTTCTTTTTTCTGAGGAGCCTCTTTTCTAGGAGCTTGCTTTTTGCTCTGAATCTCCTTCTTTTCGTTCTTGCTTTCCACTGCAAGGACAGCTTGTTCATCTAAAATCTTATAGATAAGATCTTGTTTTTTGTATGAATCAACTCTTTTTACGTTAAGTCCTTTTGCGATCTCTTTAAGATCTGGAAGAAGCTTTTTGCTTAGTTCAATAATATCGTACATTGTATAGTAAAATTACCGATTGTTAATGAGGATTATTAATAATGAAGATAAATATAGAAGTATGTTGTGATGGAAGCGACATCTTCCGTACAACGTTCACAAAGTTACGATTTTCAATAACAAAACCTAATTTGTAATGGTTATTATTCATGTCAAGCAATTGGTTTTCATTGAAAATGTGTCATATGAATGAGGTAAAATTAATACTTTTGTAGTGAGAATAATTGAGAATAAATAATTTTAGTAATCTAAAAAGGATAGTAATGATAGTTTCTCCTTCCATATTATCTGCCGATTTTTTAAATCTAGGTAGAGATGTAGAGATGCTTAATGAGAGTCAGGCTGAGTGGATTCACTTTGATGTGATGGATGGAATGTTTGTGCCGAATATCTCGTTTGGTTTACCTGTATTACAGCATGTTAATAAGGTAGCTAATAAGGTGTTGGATGTACACTTGATGATTGAAGATCCTGATCGTTATATCGATGCATTTCAACAAGCAGGAGCCGAAATATTAACGGTTCACTATGAGGCATGTCGACATCTTCATCGTACAGTTCAATGTATCCATCAATCAGGAATGAAAGCAGGGGTCTCACTTAACCCACACACTCCAGTAAATGTATTAGAAGACATTATTGAAGATGTAGATGTGGTGCTATTGATGTCAGTAAACCCCGGTTTTGGAGGTCAAAAGTTTATTGAACGCACTTACGATAAAGTGAAGCAACTAAAAGAGATGATTACTGTTCATGGATCGAAAGCAATGATTGAGATCGATGGTGGAGTGAATCTTAATACCGGAGCTAAACTAAAGGCTTGTGGGGTCGATGTAGTAGTGGCAGGAAGCTTTGTATTTAATTCAGAGAATCCATCAAAGACTATCGCATCATTGAAAGCATTATAATGTTACTGCTACTTACTTTCTTAATGAGATTGTTTCAATGTAGCGTAATTATTATAACGTAGGATACTTCTTCCCTCTTTCCTAAATTTAATTTATAGGTGCAGAGGGAAGAAGTTTTTAGTTCTTTCCTAAATTTGGTGGGTATTGGTTGAAGGTAATCGGATAATCTAGGGCGTTTGTTGATTTGTATGGGAGCGTTGAGCTTTAATTATTTACTATTGTCATTTAAAATTACACTTCTGTATTCTTAGTACCCATGCATCTTTAAAGTTGCTATAACATTAAAGAATCACTGGAGTGGTATTGTACAATGGATGGAGTCTAAAATGGCATATTAGACGGCTAGACTCAATTGTAGCAAAAGTAAAGAGACGAGCTATAGGATTTAGAATAGCTGATAATTCTATCATAATATAACACTTGGTTCCTAGTGAGTTAGTTCGTATAAAGGAGAATAAACACTGTTATATTTAATATGTCTACTCACTAAATTTTGGAAAGAGCTAGGGTTTGTTGTTTAAATAATGTCATATTTTCCTTTCTTGACATTACGTCCTCGTTATTGAATTTTTATATTGCGTAATACTGATGTATTCAAAATAGAGAAGGAGTGCATTATCTCTCTATTTTATTATGTTTTGAATCATATACCACTTTAATTTAGCTGTAATGAGGCTAATATAATAATATATCACTTCTTTAAATGTATTGATCGCTTCTAAACAAAAAGGAGATATATTCAGAAAGTCTACAGGCTAAAAACTTCTTATATCTGGATATCCTCACTTAAAACATGATTAAATAGAATAAATATGTATTTTTGTGTCACTTTTACGTACAATAAAATGGAAAAAAAGAAAGTAACACTACAAGATATAGCTGATGCTTTGAAGCTTACTAGATCTGCTGTTTCTAAGGCACTTAACGATCATCCAAAGATGAGCCAAAAGACAAAAGAAGCGGTCCAGAAGATGGCAAGTGAGTTAAATTATAAACCAAATCAGTTGGCTGCAGCACTTCGTAATGGAAAAAGTAAACTCATTGGGGTTATTGTGCCTGCTGCAAATATTACCTTCTTCTCTTCTGTGATTCGAGGCTTAGAAGAATCGGTCAACAATGCGGGTTATAGTGTCATTCTTACCCAATCGCATGACTCTGTAGAAAAAGAGAAAGAGATTATTAATACACTCATAGAAAGTAGGGTTGATGGTGTGGTTGCTGCACTCGGACTCAATACAAAAGATTATAGTCACTTTGAAAAGTTGAAGGATGAACAAATTCCTCTGGTTCTATTTGACCGTATCATTAAGAACTTTGGGGTAGGTACGGTGCAAATTGATGATTTTAAAGGTGCATATGATGCTGTATCTCACTTGATAGAAAACGGTTGTAAACGTATTGCCCATTTAGGAGGACATCAGCACTTGGTCCTTTATCGTAACCGTTTAGATGGATATAAAGCGGCATTAAAAGATCATGGTATTACTTATCAACCAGAATTGGTAAACCTTAGCGACTTACATCATGAAGATGGACGTAATGCCATGCAGAAGATGTTAGATCTAGAAAATGCACCAGATGGCGTATTTTGTTCTAGTGATTATGCTGCAGTAGGATCCTTGCAAGTGGCTCGCGAGAAAGGAAAGAATGTACCCATTGATTTTAAGATTGTGGGGTTTAGTAACGAACCTTTTACTTCTTATTTAGAACCTGATATATCTTCTGTAGATCAATCGAGTGTCATTATGGGACACAAATCAGGTGAATTAATTTTATCTGCTGTAACTTGTTCTGATACAGAGTTTAGTCCACAGAATGTGGTGCTGAATCCAACTTTAATGATCAGAAAATCTTCCAAATTATTTTCATAGTAATAATATTTTGTATAGTTTTAATTCAACCGATTGAAATATATGTTGAAGAGCCTGATTTTTGAATGAGCTCTTCAACATATAAATTCGACTTAAAAAGAGTGAAATTTTTTATGCAATAATTTCAATCGATTGAAACTGATGTGTAATATTAAGTATATTATAGTAAGTTTTCATTAGAGATATTATTTAACATGTATTTCAATCGATTGAATCTATTATAATAATATATGAAAAATAGGTTAATTAAAATCAGTCCTAAAGATAATCTGCTTGTAGCATTAGAAGACATAATAGCAGGGGAGGTTGTCGAATATGATGGGAGACCTTACACTATAACCGATGGTGTAAAGGTTAAGCATAAGATTGCTGAGCATGATTTTAATACAGAAGATATTGTGGTAATGTATGGATTACCTGTTGGTAAGACCCTATCACCCATCGCTAAAGGCGAGGTGATAACCACTAAAAATGTTGTTCATCACACTGGGGCATTTTCCAAGCGTACTGGAGTATACGAGTGGAGTGCCCCTGATGTGAAACTTTTTGAGCAATGCACCTTTAATGGATACAAGCGCAGGGATGGCAAAGTAGGTACAGCTAACAATTGGTTGGTTATCCCTTTGGTTTTTTGTCAGAACCGCAACATATTGATTCTTCAAGAAGAATTGGAGGCACAATTAGGATATAAGCGATCACAAAGTAAGGCTATTGATATAGATCATATAACTCGTGCCATCCAGAATGGTGCTTCGATAGAGGAGGTTCTAGCTCTCGATATAGTAAGTTTAGTGGAAGAGCCTTATCGATCACCGTTCTTTCCCAATGTAGATGGCTTGCGTTTTATCACCCATGATGGAGGTTGTGGAGGTACACGTGAGGATGCAATTGTTTTAAGTAAGCTTCTTGCAGGTTACATCGCTAATGCGAATGTTGCTGGAGCAACCATCTTGGGACTTGGATGTCAAAATGCTGAGGTCAAATTTATCCAACAGTACCTTGAAGAGTTTGGTGTGTTGGGGGAAAAGCCTGTATATATCTTAGAGCAGCAACAAAGTGTCTCGGAGAGAGACTTTATTGCAGAGGCGGTAAAGAAGACTTTCGCTGGTTTGATGGAGGCAAACAAAGTGAAAAGAACACCTCAGCCCTTGAGTGAATTGGTTGTAGGTCTCGAGTGTGGTGGATCTGATGGCTTCTCAGGAATCTCATCAAATCCCCTGCTTGGGTATATCAGTGATATGATTGTGGCTCTAGGTGGTAGTGCCATCCTGTCGGAGTTCCCTGAGCTTAATGGGGTAGAGCAGAATATTGTTGATCGTTGTATCGAGACAGATGATGCCGATAAGTTCATCGATCTAATACGTACCTACGCACAGCGAGCTAAAGAAGCCGGTTCAGGTTTCGAGGCCAACCCTTCTCCGGGGAATATCAAAGATGGTCTAATCACCGATGCCATGAAATCGGCTGGAGCTGCTCTCAAAGGGGGGACATCTCCTATTGTTGATGTATTGGACTACACCGAAGTGATTACAAAAAAAGGATTAAGCCTACTGTGTACCCCTGGTAACGATGTCGAGTCTACCACTGGTCTTGCATCCACTGGAGCGAACATCATTCTCTTCAGCACAGGATTAGGAACACCAACAGGAAATCCTGCAGTACCCGTTATTAAGGTCTCTAGTAATACCATGTTATCCGACCGAATGAGTGATATCATTGATTTTAATGCGGGCGATATTGTAACAGGTGATCGTTCAATAAGAGAGAGTGCTATAGAGTTGATGGAGTATATCATAAGAGTTGCTTCAGGAGAGGAGTTAGTGAAGGCGGAAAAGTTGAGGCAATATGATTTCATCCCTTGGAAGAGAGGCGTATCCCTTTAGACTAAAAATTACCTGCTGTTCAATCATGAGCCTTTCCGGAAAGAAGAGGAAATACATACAAATAGACGCAAAATGAAATTAAATAGAACAAACATAACTTCATCTTTTCCTGATCGTCCCATTAAAGTGGTTCAGTTTGGTGAAGGTAATTTTCTTAGAGCTTTTGTCGATTGGATGATCGACAGAATGAACAAAACCCTCGACTTTAATGCTGGAATTAAGGTCGTACAACCTATCGACCGTGGTATGGTGGATATGCTGAACGAACAAGATGGTCTGTACACCCTATACCTTCGTGGACTTCAAAACGGAGAGGCGAAGAGTGATCATATGCTTATTGATGCCATACAAGGAGGTCTAAATCCATACACCGAGCATGAGCAGTATCTTGCGCTAGCCAAAGAGGAAGAGTGGCGTTTTGTTGTGTCAAACACCACCGAAGCGGGGATCACTTTTGACCCAAACGATAAGCTAGAGGACAAACCTCAGAACTCATATCCGGGTAAATTGACGGCGCTTCTTTACAAAAGGTTTCGTCACTTCCAAGGTAACAAAGACAAAGGACTGATCATTATTCCATGTGAGTTGATCGATGAGAATGCTGTTCGTCTAAAAGAGATCGTTCTTAAGTATGCCAATCTATGGAACCTTGGCAGTGATTTTGTACAGTGGATCGAGGAGGCAAACTACTTCTGTAGCACACTTGTCGACCGTATCGTGCCTGGATACCCTAAAGATCGTATGCCAGAAATCACTGAAGAGTTAGGTTATGAGGACAATCTTGTTGTAGAGGGTGAGTTCTTTCATCTATGGGTCATCCAAGCGCCAGAACAGGTGCAGAAAGAGTTTCCAGCTCCAGAAGCTGGTTTGAATGTGATCTACACCGACGACATCCGTCCATACAAAAAGCGTAAGGTGAGAATATTGAATGGTGTACACACTACTCTTGTGCCTGTAGCCTATCTGTATGGTTTAGATGCCGTAAGACAGTCAGTCGAGAACGAAGTGTGTGGACGCTTCATTCAGAAGACCATTGACCAAGAGATCATTCCAGCTCTTGATATGAATAAACAGGAGTTGACGGCCTACTCTCAGGATGTCTTAGACCGATTTAAGAATCCATATATCCACCATCTATTGTTGTCCATCTCGTTGAACTCATTCTCTAAGTTTGAGACACGAGTTTTGCCAACAATCCTCTCTTTTATCCGTAACGAAAGAAAGGTGCCTGCTAGACTAACATTTGCTATGGCATCCATGTTCTACTTCTATCGTGGGAAGAGAAATCTAGTAGATATTCCGTTGAACGATTCCCAAGAGATCATAGATCTCATGCAACATCAATGGAACGCAGTCTCTTCTTCTCTTGAGTTTAATGAATTGGTCAAAAACATACTGGCACAAGAGTCTATCTGGAAGATGGATCTAAATAAGGTTGAGGGACTGACCGATGCCATCACCAGATCCCTACAACTGATACACGACAAAGGAATGAACAAGGCGATAGAGAACATGCTATAAAAAATAAAGGAAATGTAAAGGCTACTGACGCACTAATATAATTTAGTCTACTACTCACTCAATACCAGTAGTCTTTCATTTCTTCTCAATAAATGAGACTTAGCCGATAGATAACCATGCAAAATTAACCATATGAAAACACCTAGAATAGATTCTCATCAACACTTTTGGAAGTACGACACCCAAAAGCATGCGTGGATATCTGACCAGATGTCCAACCTTAAAAAAGACTATCTGCCGGCAGATCTAAAGCTCTGCTTAGAAGCCATCGAATTTGATGGTTGTGTTGCAGTGCAAGCCGATCAATCCGAAGAGGAGACCAAATTCCTTATTGCGTTATCTGAAAGTAATCGTTTCGTACGAGGTGTCGTTGGGTGGGTAGATCTAAGGGCAAAAGATATTGAAGAGCGATTGGCCTACTATAAGAACTACTCCATCGTGAAAGGTTTCCGTCATGTCGTACAAGATGAGCCTAACGATGAGTTTCTACTAGGGGAGGATTTTATGAAAGGTATCTCTTTGTTAGAAAAACATGGATACACCTACGACATTCTGATTTTAGAGAAACATCTAAAAGTAGCAGAGAAGTTTGTGTCCGCTTTTCCGAACCAACGTTTTGTTATTGATCATATCGCGAAACCCAACATCAAAGCACATGCAATAGAGGCATGGAGAGCCGACATCCAAGCCATTGCCAAACATCCGAACGTCTACTGTAAGTTGTCTGGAATGGTTACCGAAGCCGATTGGGAAAATTGGGCCGAACAGGATCTACATCCATATATCGACACCATCCTCGAAGCCTTTGGACCCAATAGGGTGATGATAGGTTCCGACTGGCCTGTGTGCACATTAGGCGGAACCTATCAAACTGTGATGGGGGTCGTGATCGACAGAGTAAAGAAACTACCGATAGCCGATCAAGATGCAATACTTGGGGGTAATGCAATCGAATTCTACAAACTATAAAAACAATAAATCGAATGAAGCCTACTTATATTCAGGGGGACTATAAAAAAAGTAAATTCTTTAATAATGAAAGCCGACTGGTCTGTGGACTATCAGGTATCGGTGGTGTTTGGGGACACGTAGCCGAAAAAGATGCTGTGGAGTCCATCCTTTGTGCTTTAGAAAATGGAGTTCGTGTTTTAGACACCGCTCCATCCTACAACATGTCGCAAACCTATTTAGGTAAAGCGTTAAAAGAGTGGAAAGGTGAACGACCATTTATTAGTTCTAAGGTTGGACGTTTAAGATCAGAGAAGGCAGACGACTGTATTGTTGACTACTCAAGCGAAACCATGCGCAAAAGTGTATATGAAAGTCTTGAGTTAATTGGAGTAGATCAGCTTGACCTTCTATTCCTTCATGAACCACACCTTGTTCCGGTCGAGCGAATGGATGAGATCATGTCATGTCTATTGGATCTTAAGAAAGAAGGTTTGGTAAAACGTTTGGGTGTAGGAGGGAATCCTGCTGAATCATTTTATCCTTTTGTAAAAAAAGAGTATTTTGATGTAGTATCTGGATTCCTTAAGATGGATGCGTGTAACCTTACTGGTTTTGATAGAGATATCCCACTTTTGCGCCAAGAAGGCATGGCATACTATGCTGCTTCTGCTCTGCATATGGGACTTCTGGGACGTCGTTTGCAGACATATAACGAAACAAGACCTAACAACGAGTGGATCTCAAACCTAGATGTAGATGTTGCTTTGAAGATCAATGACATTGCAAAGCAAAACGACATCCCTCTTTCCCGTTTGGCTCTTCGCTATCTTTTCTCCATGGAAGAGGCAGATCGTGTGAATGTTGGTCCTCGAACTATCGATCAGTTGCGTGACCTTTTATTGGCATGGGAAGAAGGGGTATTGAATGAAGATCTATTCCATAAAATCACCGACACCATTGTTGAAATGAGAAGACCTTAATGAACACACATTGCCCTAAGCTGAAATGATGAATATAATACCCGATCATTTCAGCTGGGTAGATAAAACCAATCAAAACACATTAAAACGAACTATTATGCATACAAAAGATCAAGTAGTCCCCAGGTCATTGCTCATCCCCTTTATACTCATCACCACCTGTTTTGCTCTTTGGGGTTTTGCCAATGACATCACCAACCCAATGGTTGAGGCTTTCTCTCGTATCTTTGCGATGGGTGCCAGTGGCGGAACTTGGGTACAAGTTGTTTTCTATGGAGGATATGCTGCGATGGCTTTTCCTGCAGCCTTATTTATCCGTAAATACACCTATAAGGCAGGCATATTGGTAGGCTTGGGGCTTTACGCTCTCGGATGTCTGCTTTTCATCCCATCCAATAGCATCGGTTTGTATGCACCATTCTTAATTTCTTACTTTATTATGACCTGTGGTCTCTCTTTTTTGGAGACCAGTGCCAACCCATACATCCTATCTATGGGACCCGATTCTACTGCTACACGCCGTCTGAATCTAGCTCAAGCATTCAACCCAATCGGATCGCTAACGGGTATGTTTATCGCAACCACAGTAATCCAGGCTAAGCTTGATCCTAGAGGTGCTGCAGCACGTGAAGCACTTTCCCTAGAGGCATTCGAAGCCGTGAAAACCCACGACTTAAACATTCTTAGTCAACCATACATTGCCATTGGGTTGGTGATCATCGCTATGTTTGTAACGATAGCTTTGGTGAAGATGCCTATGAAAGAGGAGAACGACCACCGTTTAAACCTATTGGGTACCCTTAAGAAACTTTGGAAAGTGCCAAAGTATAGAGAAGGAGTCATTGCTCAGCTATTTTATGTGGGGGCACAAATCATGTGTTGGACCTTCATCGTGCAGTATGGACAACGTATCTTTGTAAGAGATGGATTGACTCCAGACGCACTACATAGCGGATGGTTAAGTATTGTGAACCACCTTGGATTCCTATCCCAGGATGTAGCCAATTTGATTACCTCGGGACAAGCTGTTAGTGGTCTCACAGAAGGCGCAGGTGCGCATGTCGCTCAACTTTACAATATCCTTGCTATGTTTTTCTTCTTGGTGGCACGTTTCGTATGTACGTTCATGTTGAAATATATCCAACCAGGTCGCCTTCTGCAGTATTTGGCTATTGGTGGTATCGGACTTGCTGTGGGTACAATTCTTTTTGATGGTATGAATGGTCTATACTGCTTAGTAGGAATCTCGGCCTGTATGTCTTTGATGTTTCCAACCATCTACGGTATCGCATTAGAAGGAATGGGCGACGATGCTAAGTTTGGCGCAGCAGGTCTGATCGTATCCATTGCCGGAGGAACCGTACTTCCTAAAGCACAGGCTTTTATCATTGATATGAAAACCGTTGGTTCTATGCCAGCAGTAAACCTATCGTTCATACTACCACTGATATGTTTTGTGATCATCACCATCTATGGCTATCGCACCATCCAACGAAGTAAAGCCTAAAAACAATCTATCATGGAGACAAAAAAAGAGTATAAAAGATATTGTAAGGCGTTGGCATTGAAAGACGATCACGCCCTAATCGAAGCATATAAAAAGGTTCATGGACCTGGTGCTGCTTGGCCAGAGATAACACAAGGAATGTTAGATGTTGGTATCATCGACATGGAGATCTACCTTGTGGGAACCCAGCTATTCATGATCATGGATACGGTGGCCGATTTCGACCATGACAAAGCCATGGCAGAATTGGCAAAAAAACCTCGTCAATCAGAGTGGGAGGCCTATGTCTCTAAATTCCAAAACAGCTCCGACGACGCTACAGCGGACGAGAAGTGGAGATTGATGGATCGAATATATAAGTTAGGATTGTAAAAACAATATAATATGATGAAGCAGTTAGTATGCTTGGAGCCAGGGAGCTTCGAAATGCAAGAGGTCGCAAAACCACAGAGAAAACAGGGACATGCACTATTAAAAATAAAGCGAATAGGAATTTGTGGAACCGATCTTCACGCTTTCGAAGGCACACAACCATTCTTCTCATACCCTCGTGTTCTAGGACACGAATTGTCGGGAGAGATTGTCGAGCTAGATAGTGATGAGGGGGGATTCAAAGTCGGCGAACAAGTGACTTTCATCCCATACTACCCATGCCACAAATGTGTCGCATGTCGTAATGGAAAACCAAACTGTTGTACCAACATCCAAGGAGCAGGTGTGCATATCGATGGGGGAATGGCTGAGTACCTTAACGTCCCACAATATGCCCTGATCCACGGACAAGGAATGAGCTACGATGAGTTGGCTATGGTCGAACCAATGGCAATTGGTGCCCACGCCGTTCGTATCTCCGAAATCAAACAGGGAGAGTTTGTTATTGTTACCGGTGCAGGACCTATTGGGTTGGGAGCTATGGCCTTTGCTAAAATCAAAGGTGCCAAAGTGATCGCTCTAGACGTACAAGATAGCCGTTTAGAATTTGCCAAATCGAACTTCGGAGCCGATCATTCGGTCAACGCTATGAACAACCCTGTAGAGGCAATTCAGGAGATCACTGGTGGTGAAATGGTAACCACTGTTATTGATGCCACAGGTAACCTAAGAGCCATCGAAGGAAGTCTAAACTATCTGGCTCATGGTGGTAAAATAACCTTAGTGGGACTACAGCTAGAGAAATTCAGTTTTGCACACCCTGAGTTCCACAAAAGAGAGACGACACTGCGTAGTAGTCGTAACGCTACACGTGAAGATTTTGATCATGTAATCGACTCTATGAAAGCCGGTACAGTAGACGTGAAATCACTGATTACACACCGCTCTACATTCGAAAACCTAGTGGAAAATTTCGATTCATGGTTAGACCCTAAAACAGGCGTCGTGAAAGCAGTCGTTAATCTAGATTAACACCACGTAACGACCAAACAGTTCGTTCAACGCATGGATCTCGACCACTAAAACTTAGAATATTTGAATAATAAGGGGAGGCAGGTGCTTCCCCTTATTGCGTTCTAAGCCACCAAAATAGACTCTCACGACAAATATTACCTCTTTAGGCAAAAAGCTGCTTATATTGCACCTATTCCCCAAAAAAGGAGACGTCGACACAACCTTTATATCCTCAAACTAGTACAAATGCTCCCTTTCGTTTCATTCTCTTAGTCTCCCCTTACAATTGCTCTGTCCATTGTCTAGTATTGCGCCTTATCCCTCTTCCTATTTTCGTCACCTTCACGATCTCTGCTATTTCCCTCTAGCTTCCTTATTAATATAAAACCTATTCTTTGTTGAGGTTTCATAGGGGTTTTCCTTACCCTTTCCTTACCCTTCGGTTATCTCCACACGCTATTTTGGTAATCAAACCGTAATGAAACGGTATTTCTTCGGAGAACAAAATATAGGGAATCTTCTGCCTTTATTTTATCCCCCTAGAGGGCATGTTCCTTTCACTCATCTTGTTACCTGCCAACAGTCTTTAAGCAGTACCCTTTGTCCACCCCACTACCTATGCCATACAATGGCATAATTCCCCCGAATAGTGTGGCAGATTAAAACCATTTTACTATATTTGTACTCTCTTTTATGGGGTTGACTGGTTTTGACAGCAGGTAGAAGAGGTGTGTAAGCATGTCGAGCTTTGTATATTTGGCTCGTTAAACCTAAGTGTACAAACTTTGTAATTGGCGAAAATAACTTTGCTCTTGCAGCTTAATTGAATCATAGTAGATTAAAGCACCCTTTAAGGGAGTTCGGTATTAGATACTGAAACAAGACGCTTCTCTAGTGCCTACGTCTTGAGGCGGCTAGGATCTGAAGTGCTGAAATATCGAGACTAGTCAGTTGGTTGTCTTGCCCAGCTTACGAATTTAAGAGACTAAGGTGTATGTCGGTGGCCTTGATCCAGCATGCATTCGAAAATTAAGTCATGGCTAAGCGTGTAGAAAGCATATTGCTTCCTTGTTTGGACGAGGGTTCGACTCCCTCCAACTCCACCAGGAATATTTATAACATGCAAAGGGTGAATACTTTACGGTATTCACCCTTTTGTTTTTGACTACTTTAATAAAGAATAATGTGATATGTTGCTAAAGTTTCTATCAAGTATCTTTAAACAAGAGAATGCAAACATCGAAAATGAAGTAACCACTGAAAATGACCGTGTATCGTTTTCTTTATTGTATCCAAATGCTCCATCATATATAACTAGTAGCAGATCTCTATATGAAAACAAAGATCCAAGGAGTGTTCTTCTTGAAATTATAGATATAATCGAAAACGATCCCCAAAGGAAAGAGTATAACAAAATACTATCATATGTGGAATTCTTGTCTCATTATGATTTAGATTTGCTATCCTTTTATGATGATTTAGATAAAGAACCAATAAGTTTTACTTTTATTAAAATAGAATACCTGAATAATGTAAAAGAATATACTCCTATTCAAGGTAGTTATCAAGATATCAACAATATCGTATTACTGAATAGGTTTTTGAATGATAATTCTTTAGCATCTTTTATGGATGAACAAGAGGAAAAGGAAATTTACAAAGAATATGAAGTGAAGTGTTTAGTTTGTAAACTAGTTGAGGATAACGGATTTATATACAGAAAAGAGTTAAATAGACTTGAAGCATTCAGAAGTCTACGCCTTGGAGAATATTTTATTAACCGGATGTTATCTGTTAGAATCTTAAAGTCAGACAAAAAAGGAAGATTTATTATATACAGACTAGTATAAAACTAATTGTAGTAGTATACTAGTCTCTTTTTTTAAAAATGGAAACCTACTCCTATCGTAAATGGACTTGCGGTTGAAGATGAGGCACTAAAAAGTAATGATGGATTACGAAGTTTATAATCTAATTGGATACCTGCTATTGCTTTTGTTTCTCCTTTATCCTTGGCATAGAACCATGTTTTATATCCACCATCGTCATACCAAATTTCATTATCTATTGAAATACCAATTAATGGAGATATATAAAATGATCGCTCAGAATTAATTCCTACTGCATATCCTAATTCTATCGTTGTTATGTCATTGTTTCCAGAGTAGTAGGGATTGTAATTGATGCGATTTTCTTCTCTTCCCTCTTTATTATTACGTGATAATATCATTGCTTTAATTTTGACATTATATATTGTTAAGTCAATTCCATAAGCTATTTTATCTTTTCCTTTGCCTAACATTAAAGATGTAGAATTTAATCTATCTTGAGAATAGGCTTTTAATGTTATTGCGTAAAATAGTAGTGTAATTAATAAAAATTGGTATTTTTTCATTAGTTATAGATATTTGAATTGATGTTACTGTTCATGTGAAAAGAATAGTTTATCTGAAAATGATTTTAAGACTGGCATAATGGAATTATAAACTTCTGCTTGAAAGGTTGAACCTTTATCGTTTGTGAAAAACCAATCTGCCATATATGTGTCAAAGTTATGTATCATAACAGTAGATATTGAAATTGTTGTATGTTGAACACGAATAAATATATTCTGATCAATAAAAGAAATATTTAGAGTGTACTTTAATTGACCTCCGACAGTTTTTGGATTAATTATAAGATACAAACTTTCTTTGTCCTTAGTTTTGAAAGTGAACCCCTTTGATACTAGTAAACGACTAATTCTATTCATGTTATCAACATCGTTTTTGTTAGTTTTTATCGTTATTCGGTTATCATTTCTGATTGCTCTTCTTGGAATTTCACTTGAATATTGTTGGTATGATGAAAGTTTCTTCTCGGATACTCTTAGTGAATACTTTGCATCTACATATTTAAGTCGATACGATTTTTCCTTGATTTCTTTATAATAATATCTGTAATTACAACTTCAGTGTCACTATTGGAAAGTAAAGAGTCGCCAATACTATATTTTACTTGAGAAAAAGATACCAATGAGATTAATAGTAAAGTCGATAATAATAATAGTTTCATTTTAGATCAATTTATTTTTGTAATAGTCTTAATTGTTCTTCAAGTTCTTCATCGGTTAAATTCTCAAGATCATCGTTAAACTCAAGTTCAACACTTATTTGTTCTTGTTTTGGAACGACATAGGGTAAAAGCCGAATAAGAAAGTTTGTCCTTTCTTTCGACTCTAACTGTGATAATAGGTTTTCAATATTGACAAACTCTTTCTTAACGATCTTTTGAATCTTTACCTTAATATCTTGAGTTATCTTGTTTGGAGTTCCTTTCTTTCTGCCACCTGTTTTACATCCTTTTGCCATATCTATTTTTGTCTACTTTAGATAAATCGAATAAACACAATTGACCAATGAGTTTAACTCTCTTTTTGTCGTTTTTTAACCGTCTGTTGTTATGATAATTCCTAATGTTATGTTCTATCTCTCTTATCTCTGTTTCGAAATCTACATTTGACCATTTGGAAGAAAGAAACCTTTTTTTTACTTGATAGTATTCTTCTTTGCTGTAAAGATAATAATATTTTAACCCAGTGTGAGACAAAAACTTTGCTCTTTCTGCATTGCTATACTTAACCCTGTTTCTAGACATACACGATCATTGATGAAGTTTCTAACTCTATATATGAAGTGTTAATTTGGGTACTATTAGTTTTGTCTTTCTCTCTGTTGGAATGTTGGTTAATTCGGTCACCCCATAATTCAATTACTTTGTTTTTAATGATCTCTTTTGTCTTTTCTAGTATGTTATCTGATGAAGTGTTTATTAGGCTCTTTAATTTGCTTCTATGCTTCTTTAAGTTGGATTTGGAGCCATTTTCTATTAGGTCTATCCAGTATAATAGGAATTCTATCATCTCAGAGAACAAGAGGTAAAGAGGTATTTCAGTTTGAATATGACAACGAGTGGTTAGGTTCTTCTTCTTTTCATTTGATTGATCCTGATTTACAGCTTTAAGACGGACTTGTTTATAAAAACTGTATCTACTCCTTTATTTCAACTTGCCATTAAGGAGTAGGATGTCTTCCAACCTCATACTAACAAAGGACAAATAGATAGTACTATATGCCCTTTAAGTTAGTGTCTACTTTTACTAAGTATTATTCTGTTTCAACAGTTAGATATTTCTCTGCGGCTTTAATTATTTCTTTGCTGTATTTGTAGATATGAGCAATCTTGCTGATTTGATATTTCTCTTCGTTTTTATCTTCATCAAAGATACCAATGTATTTCTTAGAGCGATTATTTAAATATAATCGACAAATAGGTTGTCTGTTGTTATCATCGAATAGAACTCCAAAGTAGCTTTTTGTGTCCCTATATGCGATGTGTTCTTCATCAACAATACCATTAAGGATATCAACAATAGCATGGTAGCCATCTATCTCTTCTTGTGTGGTTACTGTCCCCTTTTCATTGTCTTGGTCGATGATAATTTCATCTGGACTAAGGTTTTCTTGTGCGTTGACTTCTTCTTTTTGCTCAATATTTTGAGTGTTTAAAGCGCTATTAAGTCTTTGATTTATTGTTTCATTAATTTTCGTGTTAATGGCTTTTTTCACTATTGAAGTAAATTGGTGTGCAACCTTTTCTGTGATTTTACCTTGGTATACTTGCTTGGTGAAAAATCTTACAAAGTCAGCAGAAGGAGTGTTTAGTTCATGTTCAAAGTATGCTTTGATTGCATTTAGATACTTAAGTTCACTTGCGGAATCAAATATCTGTTCTACATTGAACTCTGACTTATGGAATTTATTAAGGTGGGTAAAATCTTGATCCTTTAGATTTTCGAAATTAATTTTTAGGAATGGTATTGTGTCCATTTTATTGACTTCCTCTAGGTCAGTATAGAAGTAGTATTCTATTCCATTGGTAAGAATGCCAAACTTAGCTTTTGTAAATGCAAAGTATCTTTCGAGTTGAGTATTATGAAGGTTAAGGTTTTCTTTCCAATTTTTGCATTCGATTATCATTATTGGATCATCCTCTTTTAGTATACAGTAATCAACCTTTTCTCCTTTCTTGGTTGATTGGTCTGCAATAAATTCAGGAATCACTTCCAATGGATTGAATACATCATAGCCTAATGCTTGAAGAAAAGGCATTACAAAAGCATTCTTTGTTGCTTCTTCAGTTTCTATTCGATCTTTCAGAGATGCGATTCTCTCAGCAAGGGAAATTATTTGCTCTTTCATGATTAGAGTTATTAGTTTAATATGGGACTATTAACTGTTAGCTTTGTTCGTATTTATAAATTTACTAAATATCTATGAATCATAGATGTTTCTGTGACAATTTATGACTAGAACATCTAACTTCATCTTATGATAGACTGGTCCATGAGCTTAAGATGAGTCATTTCGTAGATCAGCGAGAAGTGCTAGGAAAGAATAAGAAAGCAATCGTAGGGCTGTAATTCGGATTATCTATGATAATTTACGATGGCTAATGAAATAAAATGAGCGGACTTGTCTTCCCTAATTGTTTTGAACTTTCAGTGCATGATGTAAATAAATAGGGTCCGTTTTATGAAGAAACTCTTTACTGAAGAGTGAATTATTGTAGTGGTCATTTCCATTGTTTGACAATTGACACTTTAGAAATAGTATCTATCCTGGGGACTCTAGGATAGACACTATTTCTACAGTTTATGCAATGGAGGTTTGCTTCTTATAAAAAGAACTTATTACTGAGATATCGATTTTGGGTTTATAGTTCTCTAATCCTGCATAGGAACCGATGAGCAATATGTTGTCTTGCTGCAGTTCTTGGATCCAAAGCGTATATTCTGGAAGTTGTTTAGAGATGTATCCGATAAAGTGGTTCGACTTATCGTATACACCAAGAGTCAGCTTTCCATATCTGTTTTTGGAATCTAGTTTTATGATTAGAGGATCTGAGATATCTAGTGTTTTAATGTATTTCAGTCGATGGTCCACCATATCGACCACCATAGGAAACGTATGAACATCCTTGGTGTTGTTTTCATTACTATTATATCTCTCCACACGATAGTTCCACTCCTCTAGGAAATTTGGTTCTGCTTCTATGAGCTTTTTAAATGGACTGCCTGGAAATTGAACGTTATAGTTTTGTGTTTTAGTGATGAGTGCTTTATGTCGAAGTTTTTTTCGTCGCACCCTGATCGCTACAATTATAATGACTAGAATGATAACTTCCATGGAGCCAATCAGTGCATATTCTACCATGGTAGAGAGTAGGAGGAAATTCATAGTTGTTTAGTTTTAATAGAATATAGATGACGTTTTTATAGTCTACCCTCTATACAATCTTAGACCTAGAGATAGCAATACTATCTGAAGATTCAAGTGTTACATGTATAACGGGGAGTTTATATTAAAACACTTAAGTGTTAAATTAGTTCTATAAAAATGACATCTTGTTTGTAACACTAACTATAAAAGAGAGAAGTGATGGGCTATAAGGTTTTTATTTTTAGGTGGTTGTGTGGAATAGTTTATATTTATTAGCCCCATTGATTTTTTTCTGTTTTTAGGCAAGAGAGAGATAGTAGGGGATCGATAGGGGAATGGTAGGGGTATCACTTTGACTTGGCACGAACCATGTTGGGAATTGCTTCGGAGATCCCTCATCGAATAGTGAAATGGGTGAGTGAACTTCGAATGGTCTTCTAACATGATTCGAACAATCTTAAAAGAAAACCCGAGTTATTCCCCTAGGAGGTTGTTATGGGATTAGGAAGATATAGACCTCTATTCGAAATTCAACAGATTCGTAAGGTTGGTTGATGAGGGTGGACAGATTTTTGGTCTGTTGTTTTTGTTATATGATAAATATTGGTGCATTGAGAATTACTACTCTGGTGTGCAGTGTGTTTTGTATACCCTATTTAGGAATGTTTGTCTCTATTTATTAGGGAGATAAACATTATTGGATTGTGCAGTGTATTTATACAATTAATCTTATGTAATTGAAATAGTTGCAACAAATATGATGTTAGATTGTTTTCCTAGTAAAATCAAAAACTTGCCACCTAAGCCTATATTGAAATAGGGTGTTGCTTTTGATTTGGAAGACGAGTTTGTGTGATGCGTATTTTGAAGACTATTTCAATGTAGGATTGGGGCAAAACAACCTAATTCACGATGAAAAGAATTATTGTTTTATCCCTCGTTACACTTTTATCTATTGGGTGTAGCAAAGACTCTTCCCCTATTACAGATGATGAATGGTATCCTGATGGTAAGCAGAAGAGGTCTGCACCATGGAATGGGTATGTCTTGATTGAAAATGTGAGAGAGCGGATGAGCTCTAAGATTGAGATATCTAATGCCTATTTGGTTCGACGAGATGCCAAAGATTGTTTAATATTTACGAACTATGACTATCGAGATGTTATTGCTCGATTGGGTGATCATGATCTCTTTCAATGTCTGTTTTATGATTTTGATGTAGAGCGGAATCGTTGTGCTTTCGATCGTTTGCATATTTCTGTGGTTCGTGGTGGTCTCGATGTATTCCAAAATTGTATGTATGGAAAGCGTAGCTTTGGTTACGATAAGTGTATGGTTAGAGATCGATCGATATCTCCGAGTATCCAGATGAATAAGTTTCAGAAGGAGGGTAGTTATGTGCTTAAAGGAAGTGTGCGGTTGAAGGACTTCTATGACCAAATGAAGTTGTCTATCGAATATGTAGGAGAGGTGATCGACTTACGTTCTTCTTCACGCTTTCGTTTGGGAACTTCTGCTTTGAAATTCGATCAGCCATTTGTGACACCAAGCCACCCACCTATTGCAAATGAGGCCTATTTTAGAGATATATTCTATGAGAGGAGTCAGTTGATGGGGATCGAAAATGATGGTGGTGATCTGTTTTTATCAACCATCCATCTGGATGGAAAAGTGGTGCGTTTAAGACCCATGAAGGAGTTGCATGAACAAGCGGAGTTGAAGATCGTGGATGGGTATCTGTATGAGCAAAGAGTAGCCTATGCGAAGGGGGTAGAGCGGATCGATTTTTATAAGTATCCGACCATGAAAGATAAGAGGCTATCTTTTGCCTCCTCACGAATCGCTGCATATAAAGACCGCTACTATGTTTTGAGCGGTGGGGTGCTCCTAAAAGCGGATGTTGAGGGCAAGGTGTTAAAGAGGCAGTATGATAACTTTTTGCCAAGATGTTTAGCTTCTAGTGTTGGATTGATTTGGTCTGTTCTCTGTGAAAATGATCGGATTTATTTGGTGGGGTTAGATAAGCATCTTGAGTTTGTTAGAGCTTATGAACTGATCGGGTTGCCCGTAATGCCCGGTTCGTTTCAGGTTCGCAGTTTGTGTGCGTATAAAAGCAGTACACTTTTGATGCTTGATGGGGCGAATCGTATCTATCAAATCTCTGTAAGTCGCTAAATTTGGGGGTATGATAATAATCATGTGTATTGCTGCAACTTTTTAAATTGAGAGTTGTTTTATTTATAGATTTGGATATCAAATCTGTAGGAATAATGTTTTTTTTCAAATTAAAAATCCTTGCATGGTGATAGATTGTGAGTAGAAATGAATCACAGCTGGATTGAGGTCATATGGACGTTCGAGGTTGTATCTATTTCTCATGGGTAGTTCCCTTTTGAACGTTTGACTGAGAATAAAGATGGGTCCCTTTAATTTTCTTTATTCCTTTTCTACAAAGTCTTGAGTGCATGTGGAGGTCCCTCCCTTGGTGGTGCTTGTGAGGGTTGTTCGTCGGAGCTGAGTCGTTTGGGATATCGTGGGGGTATCCTGAGGTTGACAGATGTTTGCGGTGGGAGTAGTGATGGAAGAACCCTGTCTTGCGGGATGCATGGCAGGGTTTCTTTGTGCCTAAGAGGTTATGGTTACGATTAAAATGCCTTATAGGGATCTTGTTGAAGTGAAGTCTCTTTGTCAATGTATGGATGGAAGTGGTTCAAGAGTGAATCTATTCATTTTGTTTCAACCAGATATTGAAAGTGATACCTCTTCTGTGTATCGCTTCATTATTTATATACAAAGATATGGAGACCACCTATCTCCTTTAGGGGTATATCACTTTATAGTCTAGGATATAACGTTTAGCACCTTCAGTGCCGGTTCAAACAAAGGAGTAGATGCCGTTTTTATGAATAGGTATCATGTTTAGTTGTTAATTTATGTAAATGGCTGGGGATTTTATGTATATTTACGAGCTACAAGAGGTGTATTGGTGTATATCATCATGATGACGTAATCAATAATTCTAACAGATAAAGAAAATATTGGCTTTACTTACACTTTTAGTCTTTGTGGGGGCTTGTTCGAAAGAGGAACATGGATACAAGAGTGCGATCCTTACGATCTCAGGTGGTCGTGAAGATCAAGAGATTCTGAATGAATTAAAATATGCTTATAAAATAGATGGGACGGATCGTAATATAGTTGTTCTTGCAAACTACTCATATGCGACTCCATGTGCCTGATTTGAGTAGGATAATAGTATCACAGTGATCACCTCTCAAGATCCATCAGAATAGGCAAAGCTCTCTTGTACACTGGAAATTGCAGGGGAACTAGCAAAACAGTATAGAGGGGTTAGAAGTGGAATCGTAAAGGATAACTATCTGAAGATTGAAGGTAAGGTAGGAGATGATTCTGCAAACCTTTGTGTTTGGCTGGAGTGTGAAGGTGTAGCTAGAGGTGTACATAACTACTGTCTTGTAAAGTGGGTTGATAATGAATATGAAATACAAATGTATAATCTAAATATGAAGAAAGTATTTGTCCTTACAATAATGAGCATGCTTATGTGGTCATGCTCCAAAGATGAGCGGAATATTGTCTTTCCATCGTTACAGGAGGAGTTTGATAAGTTATCTGTTTTAAATAAGGGGACTGTTTCGGTCTATAATGTGGATCAAGGGAAAGATATAGAGAAGACGATTAACCACTCTTATTGGTTATATGAAGGAGGTCAACACTATCTGATCTATACAAATTATGCCTATGACGATGCGAAAGTGCTAGAGAGTACTGATGATATGGTTACGGTCGTTGTTCCTTTAGAGAATGAAAAGGATCCAGCCTCTTTTAAATCGATTGAGATCATTTTAAGGGGCAATTTCGTAAAGAGTTTGGATGGAGAGAAGGAGCAAACAGAACGTGGCTTTTTCTGGAAGTCTACCCTCTCTGCCGATAATAAGTCGTCGAATGTGAAAAGTAGGAAAGTTAATGGAGTTGTAAATATTTACCATGTGGAGTTGAAAGCCGTAGGAAATGGTGAACTGAAGTATGATGGTCTGATTACGGACTTAAGAGGAAAAGAGAATCGTTGGGAGCCTATGCTAAGAAAATAGGTTTATGTTACTAGACATAGGGGTTGCCTACAGATAAATGTAGAGATCACTAAATGAAGCATTATTGGCTAACTTATGTTTATGATTAGAGTTGCTCTTTGCATCATTAAGATTTATCTGTAGATCGTTTATCAAATAGTCTAATCCTGTCATTAAAAAGGTCGTATAGCATAGTTTATATCTGTTTCTAGCAATCCGAATATAATATGAATCAGCGACCTTCTCGTGTATGCATTATTTGAACAAGCCCTGTACGACTTTGTAATTAATGATATTAGGCTTGCAGAATGTGTGCTGAGTGTACGTTATTATAAAGAGTTGATATTAGATTATGGGAATCAATTTTTGTTGGGAATTTATGAACAATAAACGAGTGTCTAAATTAATAAAATTGTACATCGTAGTGATGATGTATATGTTCTTTCCTATAATCGTAAGTGAGATTGTGGATGGAGATAAATCATTTACAGGTTTAGAATCACGGTGTCAATTATACTGGCTCATTTTTTTTACTATCCCTTCTGGCTTGTTTGTTTTATTGATCAGTACGATTGCTGCTCTTGCTAGATTCATTAACCAAAGGTTAAAGGATAAAAGAGATCAAACCAAGATCATTTCATGATTTAATTTGTGTCGCATTGGACATACAAGAACTGGAGGAAGAAAGTGTATCTCTTTTAGTATATGGTTGTGGGATATAAGAATGAGCTATTTTTCAATATGAGATTGTTATTACTACAACGAAAAAGTTATTCCACGAGTGCTTTTTGTGAACGTTTGTTAACAACAGATATACAAGAACAGATGAGATTAATGATTTTATCTGTTCTTGTATAAGAATATAAAGATTACTGTTTTTCACTTAGTTCTAACCAACGTAATTCTTTCTCGTCGAGGATGTCGCCTACTTCGGCATGTCGACTAGATAGATCCATAATTTTTTCGGTAGAGAGCGTGCTGTCGTTTAGTTTCTCTTCGATCTCTTTCTTCTCTATTTCTAGTTTTTCGATCTCTTCAGGAAGCTTATCAAACTCTTTCTGCTCGTGGTAACTTCTTTTTATTTTCTTTGGTTTCTCTTTGATCGGTTCTTCGACTACTGTTTTCTTCTTTTCGATGGATTTAAGCTCTTTCTCTTGCTCTTTTTCCCATTCACGGAAGTGGGTGTAGTTGCCAGGGAAATCTTTTATTCTACCTTCTCCTTCGAATACAAATAGATGGTCTACAATTTTATCCATGAAATAGCGGTCGTGGGAAACGACAATTACACATCCTTGGAATTCGGTAAGATAATCTTCCAGAACATTCAGTGTCATGATGTCCAGGTCATTGGTTGGCTCATCGAGAATAAGGAAGTTCGGATTTTGCATTAAGATGGTACACAGATATAGTCGCCTTTTCTCTCCACCACTCAGTTTTCGAACGTATGTGTATTGTGTCTCGGGTGGAAAGAGGAAGTAAGTTAGAAATTGAGAGGCAGTCCATTTGCGTCCATTTCCAAGATCAATGACTTCGGCGATATCTTTGATGATGTCGATGACACGATCTTCTTCTTTGAAGCTCATTCCTGATTGGGTGTAGTATCCAAATTTGATGGTTTGACCAACATCAATGGTTCCACTATCGGCAGGAATCTTGCCTGTAATCATATTTAGGAATGTTGATTTTCCTGTTCCATTTTTTCCAACGATACCAATCTTTTCGAATTTAGAGAATTTGTAACTAAAGTCGTTAAGTATGGTGATTTCTGGGAAAGATTTGGATAGATGAGAGACTTCGATGATCTTGTTTCCTAGCCGTGCACTTTCAAATTGCAACTCTAGTTTGTCTTCTCTGATCGTTTGTGTTGCTTTTTTCTTTAGTTCATGGGCCGCATCCACACGATATTTTGCTTTATGACCACGTGCTTTAGGCATACGACGAAGCCAGTCAAGTTCGGTACGATATAGATTTTTTGCTTTCTCTATCTCAGCTGTTTGAATGGCAATACGTTCATCGCGTTTCTGAAGGTAGTACGAGTAGTTTCCTTTATATCGATAGATGGTATTGTCTTCAATTTCGACAATCTCATTGCAGACGCGATCAAGAAAGTAACGATCGTGGGTTACCATTAGAAGAGTACAGTTGGTCTTGGTAAGGTATGCTTCAAGCCATTCGATCATTTTAAGGTCAAGGTGGTTGGTCGGCTCGTCAAGAATCAGCATGTCTGGTTCGTTGATAAGTATCTGTGCCATGGCCACCCTTTTTTGTTGTCCACCAGAGAGCTGGGATATCTTTTTGTCGAAATGTTCAATCTTTAGCTCACTTAGTATCTGCTTGAATCGAAGTTCGAAGTCCCAAGCATTTTTAAGATTCATCTCTTCCATCAAAGACTCCATTTTTTCGGTGTCGTTGGAAGCGATGGCCATCTCATAGTTTCTAATAAGTTGGGCTATTGGATTATCAGATGCCGTGGCTTGTTCGATCACTGTTAAGTTCTCGTTTAGTTCGGGAATCTGACTTAGGTATCCTACCCTCACATCTTTATCTATTTTGATGACTCCATCATCGAGTTCTGTCTTTCTTGCGATGGCGTTAAGTAGGGTGGATTTACCCGCACCATTTTTTGCAATGATGGCTACTTTTTGTCCTTTTGCGATGTTGAAACTAATATCTTCGAAGAGAATTTGTTCCCCCCATCTTTTGGTTGCATTCTCGATTTGTATATATGGAATCATCGTGATCTATTTTTGTTTGGTACAAAAATAGAAAAGCCATCGTGAAACATGATGGCTTTTGTGATAATTTCTTTTATAGGGGGTTACTTTGTTTCGAAATGGAAACGTGTAAGCTCTTCGAATGTTTGTCCTGGTTCTAGAACAACCGATGGGAAGTTTGGTTGGTTTACACTATCAGGGAAGTGTTGTGTTTCTAATGCAACGCCCATGTAGCGGCCATACTTCTTGTTGTCATGTCCTGTGAATTCAGGAATATAGTAGCCTGTGTAGATTTGCATTCCTGGTTGTGTTGTGAATACAGATACCGAACGCCCAGTTGCTTGATGAGATAGTGTTCCAGCAAATTCTGCATCTTTCTCTTTGTTTAGTACAAAGTTTACATCATAACCATCAGGGAGTTCATCTATTTGTAGTCCTAAACTCTTCTTCTGAGTGAAGTCAAAAGGCGTTTCTGTTACGTCTAAATAATCTCCTGTAGGAATTAAATTTTCCGTTACAGGTGTAATGGCTTGTGCATTCATGACCACATCATGATCTTTAATGGTGTCGTTGGCCCCATTAAGATTAAAGTAAGTGTGGTTTGTTAAATTGACAATTGTTTTTTGATCTGTAGTGGCATTGTATTTTACCAACAGGTCGTTATTTTTTGTCAGTGTATAGGTCACTTCCACTTTCATGTTTCCAGGATAGCCCTCTTCTCCATCTACAGAAAGGTAGTTTAGTTTAACCGAAATAGCCTCTTCCATCTCTTCTGTCGTGGCATCCCAAACGACTTTGTCAAACCCAATAATTCCTCCGTGAAGAGCATTTGGTCCATTATTTATTGCTAGCTTATACTCAGTGTTGTCAATAGAAAAAGTACCCTCTTTGATACGATTTGCTACCCTTCCGCAGACTGCTCCAAAGTATGGGCAACCATCGATATATTCCTGAGATACATAGTCTTCAAATTTGTCAAAGCCAAGAACAATATGATCTAGATCTCCTTTTTTATCTGGTGTTTGGATATCTGTAATGATCGCACCATAGTTAGTGATCTTAACGATGGTTTGGTTCTCATTTTCTAGCGTAAAGATAGAGACTTCTTTTCCGTTTTTTGTGGCCCCAAATGTTTGAGTTGATATTTTCATGATATTACTTTGTTTATGATTTAGCTTGATGCAAATATTATAAAAAAAAACATACTAGTTGCTACAAGTCTGTTTTTATTTATTTTTGTAGTGTTAAAATATTTATTCTTAGTATGGTAAAAGAGATCATTCAGATAAAAGAGACGAAAGGGACGCCAAAATACAAGCAGTTGATTGAGGGTATTGTAGATGCGATTCAAGAGAAACGATTAAAGAAAGGGGACAAATTGGGATCCATAAATGATTTCTGTCGCACTTTTGGTTTCTCAAGAGACACTGTGATGCTGTCGTTTAATGATTTGAAATCTAGAGGGATATTGGTGTCTCAACCGGGGAAGGGTGTTTATGTTGCGGATGATAATGTGCATGTCGCACATCGTATATTTGTTCTTTTTGATGAGTTAAACTCATTTAAAGAAGATCTGTACACATCTTTTGTACATGCCTTGGGAGCAGAGACAAAAGTGGATATCTACTTTCACCACTTTAATAGAGAGGTGTTTGAGCAGTTGGTAAAGAGTTCGGTAGGGAAGTATACTTCGTATATTATTATGCCTGCCATGTTCAATGACATTGAAGATATATTGGAGTTGATCCCTTCGAATAAAGTCTATTTATTAGATCGATATCATCTAAATTTATCTCCCTATTCTGTGATATATCAAGATTTTGAACGTGATGTTTATGATAGTTTAGTATCTCATAGAGAGGCGATAGAGAAGTATTCGAAGTTGGTGATGTTGTTTCCTGGCGGAAAAGAGCCTGAGGGACGTCTAAAAGGGTTCAGAGATTTTTGTGATACTTATGGGTATGATCATGAGATTATTCGATCGCTTGAGGATAGGACGATTCAAAAAGGGGAGGCCTATTTGATTCCATCTGATCGTAATCTGGTAGCGATGGTGAAAGCTGCGGAAGAGTTGAAGTTGAAGTTAGGAACAGACCTCGGGATTATCTCTTTTAATGATACTGTGTTAAAAGAAGTTGTTGCGGGAGGAATCACAACTATCTCAACTGACTTTAAACAGATGGGGGTTCGTTTGGCTGAAGTGGTTAGTAATCAAAAGGTCGTGTGGGAACGAAATCCAAGTGGTATGATCTTAAGAGATTCATTGTAGGCATTTGTCTGCTATAAAACATGTATTGGGTTTTTGTAAATATCATAAAAGAGTATACTTTTACCAACCAGTACCAACCAGTTGTGTTGGTGTGTGAATAGTACTAACGGATAGAATTTTTAATAAGCCATGAATATACAAGATTTAAAAAGTAAGTTTATTGAGAAGTATGGAGAAGGTGAAGTAGAAGTATTTTTCTCTCCAGGTCGTGTCAATCTTATTGGTGAGCATACCGACTATAATGGTGGTTTTGTTTTCCCATGTGCGTTAACTTTTGGAACATATTGTTTGGTACGTAGAGTGGAGAGACCTTCTTTCCGTTTTGCATCACTAAATCTTCCATTCGAGACGGAGTTGAACATGGATCAACTTACTACACCACTAGATGACAAATGGGTGAACTATCCACTGGGTGTTCTTGCACAGTTTGTGAAAAAAGAGATCCAATTTGATGGTGGTGCTGATCTTATGTTTTATGGTAATGTGCCAAACGGTGCTGGACTTTCGTCATCTGCAGCATTAGAGGTTGTAACAGCCGTTGCTATTAATGATGTTTTCCAGACTGGTCTTGATCGCGTAGAGTTGGTTAAGATGAGCCAGAAGGCAGAGCATGAATTTGCTGGAGTACATTGTGGTATTATGGACCAGTTTGCTTCAGGAATGGGATCGAAAGACCATGCTATTTTCTTGAACTGTGATACATTGGAGTATGATTTAGTGCCTGTGAAATTAGAAGGTGCGAAGATCGTAATTAGTAATACTAACAGTCCTCATAAATTAGATTCAGGTAAGTATAATGAGCGTGTGGCTGAATGTACTGCTGCCGTTGAAGCTATATCAAAAGTGAAGCCTATTAAGAACTTAGGTGAACTTAGTTTAGAGGCATTCAATAGTGTTGCTGATGCCATTGAAGATCAGGTTATTCTTAATAGAGCACGCCACGTTGTTTCAGAGATTCAAAGAACAAGCGATGCGGTAGCTGAGCTTAAGAGTGGAAATATTGATGTGTTTGGAGCGTTGATGAATGCATCTCATGATTCTTTGAGAGATGATTATGAGGTGACAGGATTGCAGTTGGATACTATGGTTGAAGAAGCCCGTAAGATTGAAGGTGTAATTGGATCACGTATGACTGGTGGTGGATTTGGTGGATGTACGGTTTCTATCGTTAAAGATGATGCTGTAGATACATTTATCGAAGAAGTAGGAAAGAACTATGAAGCACGTACTGGTATTAAGCCAGAGTTCTATGTTGCTGAGATAGGAGAAGGTGGTTGTAAATTGAGCTAATTATTTAAAAATATAGTAGCAGTGAGCTTTAATATAGAAGAACATCCTCATCGAAGAATGAACCCCTTAACAGGGGAGTGGGTATTGGTTTCTCCACATCGTTCTAAGAGACCGTGGCAAGGTCAAGTAGAAAAGGTGGTTGAAGAGCAACGTCCGGCATATGATGAGACGTGTTATTTGTGTCCAGGGAATGAGCGTATCGGTGGAGAGAAGAATCCTCAGTATGATGCACCATATTCATTTGTGAATGATTTTAGTGCGTTATTGAAGGATACTCCTGAAGGCGGTGTTGCAGAAGATGATCTGTTTATCTCAGATAGTGTAAAAGGTATCTGTAAGGTTATCTGTTTCTCACCACGTCATGACTTAACCGTTCCAGAGATGGAAGTGGGAGAGATCAAAAAAGTGGTTGATCTGTGGCAAACAGAGTATCGTGAGCTAGGAGCAAAGGAGGAGATCAATTACGTTCAGATATTTGAGAATAAAGGAAGTATTATGGGATGCTCTAATCCTCACCCTCATGGGCAGATATGGGCTTCTAGTATGGTACCAAATGAGCCTCAAAAGAAGAGTGAACGTCAATTGGAATATTACCAAAAGAATGGACGTACATTGTTATCTGCTTATGTAGAGAAAGAGCAAGATAAAGATGAGCGTATCTTGGCAGAAAATGAACATTTTATTGCTTTGATCCCTTATTGGGCCGTTTGGCCATTTGAGACAATGATTGTGAGTAAGCGTCAGGTCTCTTCTCTAGATTTATTTACAGAAGAGGAGAAACTAGGTTTAGCTGATATGTATAAGAAGCTAACAGTAATGTATGATAACTTATTTGAAGTCTCTTTTGCTTACTCTGCTGGAATGCATCAAGCGCCGACAGATGGTCAAGATCATCCGGAATGGCATTTTCATATGATGTTCTATCCGCCGTTATTACGTTCGGCTACAGTGAAGAAGTTTATGGTTGGATACGAAATGTTAGGTATGCCTCAGCGTGATATCACTGCAGAGGGTGCTGCCAAACGTTTACGTAGTTTGCCAACCGTTCATTATAAACAAAAATCCTAAGGCAAAAACATTAGGTGACCTATAAAACAAAAAACAAAACAAGGGAAGCATTGCGCGCAATGTCTTCCCTTGTTTTGTTTTAATAGTCTTTTAAATCGAAGTAGGCAAATAGTGGTAGGTCATACAGATTTCCAAAAAGTTCATAAATTACTTCTGAACTGTCCTTTAAGCTTCGAAGGCTGTTTGTGACAGGAAGATTAATTTGTAGTTCTTTTGTTGCGTCGTATACTCGGGCATCTGGGACACAACAAAGTTTCCCCGATATGTTATTATAGATTCCTTGACATCTAAGTTCGCGAAGAATTAGTGGAATTTTTATAAGCATTTTTTTATCTCCAACTCCTAGACCTTTTATCTCTCTGAGAAATTCCATGAAAATGTTGAAGTCTTTAGCTTTTTCGGATTTATCGAGCATATAGTTTATTTCATCCCATTTTCTCGCAATAAGACTAATGCTTGCAAATATGTCTTTCCTAAAGCTTATCTTCTTTCTTGGATGATGCCCTGAAAGTTCTGAAGAAATTAATTCTGCAGATTCTTTTCTTATATTTCTTTCGTTTTTACAATATCGTATCCTACATTTTTAAATGTTTCAATATATCTCTCAATGGTTCGAACACTCTTTCCAAATTCTGAGCTTAATTCTTCCTTAGTGTGGCCATATTTACTGTCAAATCTCTGTAGAATATTGAGCATAATTAGAAATTTATCTTGATCAGTGTTTATTGTCATAATTTCATGTTTTAAGAAAAATGAAAAGATAATATGTTTTAACCCTATATTTATGGAGTTCTTTAATTATTTGGTGTATTTGTTTGGGTTGATCGTAAAACAAATACAAAATAAGGACGTTAACCTTACAGAAGTTGTATTTTATACTTATTATATGAATTACGATATAATTGGAGATGTTCATGGGCATGCTACTCTTGTTAAGAAGTTGTTGGCTAAGTTAGGTTACCAAGAGGAAGATGGTGTTTGGTGTCATCATGATCGAAAAGCTATCTTTTGTGGTGATTTTATCAATAGAGGACCAGATATTGTGGAGACCTTTGAGATAGTTAAAGGGATGTGTGAAAGAGGTCATGCTTATGCTATCCTAGGAAACCATGAGTTTAGCCTAATTATTCGTAATGCCTTTAAAGGTAAAGATTTGATGAAGCCTGATTTTGTGAAGAAGGCGGGGAGAGTGTGTAAGAGCACTAGGATGGCATTTAGAGAGCGGGAGATTCCAATGAAAGAGTATGTTAAATGGTTGCGTAGCTTGCCTCTATTTTTAGAGCTTAAGGACTTTAGGGTGGTGCACGCTTCCTGGAGTGATACATCCATTGCATTGGTCTCTAAACTAAGAGAAAAAAAAGTCTGGAAGAAGTCTGATATTCGAGAAATGGTGCTGAATAATGGAGCATTATTAAAGGAAATTTCTTTGCTAGTTCATGGCCCTATGATGACGATGCCTAAAAATATGAAGATTTATTGTAATCGTGGATTAAATCGTAAGGCGTTTCGTTTAAAATGGTGGTGCGACCCTCTGCCAACTACATTTCGTGAGATCTGTTTCGAAGGTCGGTTTACCCTTCCTGATTATACTGTCCCAAAAGAATTAATGCCAACAGTCGAAGTCTATCCTCCATCGGCTCCTGCACTGTTTTGTGGTCATTATTGCAGGGCAGACGGAGCTCAGTTGTTGTCACACAATATTGTATGTGTGGATTCTTGCATTAGTCATTCTAATACTTTGTCGGCATATCAACATACTGTTGGAGAGAGAATCTCTCAAGATAATTTGGTTGCGGTAAGCTATCCTGTAGGCTAATCTATTGCGCCTAATCCTTGTCGTATGACATCTATATTGCCTTTGGTGCAATCAATCACCGTAGAGGGAATATTACCACCCGTACCACCATCAATCATCAGATCAATAAGATGTTCGTATCTCTCATATATAAGCTCTGGGTCGGTGGTGTATTCAACGACATTGTCTTCGTCGTATACCGAGGTAGATAGTATGGGAGATCCTAATTGTTCTACAAGATCACGGATGATCTGATTGTCAGGAATACGTATTCCTATGGTTTTCTTTTTGTTTTTAAGCATCTTAGGTACCTTATGATTCGCCTCTAGGATGAAGGTGTATGGTCCCGGTAGAAGTCTTTTCATTAGTTTGAAAACATCATTTGATATAGGCTTACAGTATTTGGAGAGCTGTGTGAAGTCGTGACAAATAAATGAAAAAAATGCTTTTTCTGCTTTAATTCCCTTAATTTTGGCGACGCGATCAATGGCTTTGGATTCGTTGATGTTACAACCGAGACCATAAATGGTGTCTGTTGGGTAAATTATGACTCCACCAGTTTCAAGAACGGCAACGGCTTGATCCATATTTCGTTGTTGTGGTGATTCTGGATGAATAGAGATGTACATGTCTTGATCGTTTATATTAACTGTATATTTGTAAAGTTACTATTTTAAAATTTATATTACATTGAAAACAACTAATGATCTTACGCAGGGTTCGATAAGCAAGGCGCTGATTAAACTGGCTACTCCAATTATTGGGATGTCTTTTTTACAGATGGCCTATAATATGTTAGATATGATGTGGCTTGGTCACTACGGATCTGATGATGTTGCTGTTGCTACTGTCGCAGCTGTTGGTGCTGCTACTTTCTTTACTTGGTTGGGCGTTTCGGTCATGTTGATCGTAAAAGTGGCTACGGAGGTAGGTGTCTCACAGCGTATGGGAGCAAAAAAGTATGAGGAGGCTAGTCTTTTTACAGGTAATGCAATTATTTGGATGGCGATCTTAGCGCTTGCTTATGGTGCATTTTCGTATTATTTTGCTCCTAGGTTGATTGGATTCTTTAAATTAGACAGTGATCTGGTGGTGAATATTGCAATTAATTATTTGCAGATTATTGCTATTGGTGCACCTTTCTACTACATGAATCAACCATTAACTGGTATTTTTACGGGGGCTGGTAATAGTACATTCCCTTTTAAAGCTACAACGATCGGTTTGGTGGTAAACTTTTTGTTGGACCCCTTGTTGATCTTTGGTTATGGTCCAATCCCAGGAATGGGGGCTGAAGGTGCTGCTATCGCTACAGTGTTATCTAAGATGATTGTAACAATCATTTTGGTGGTCACTTTGAAGAAGAATATCATTAATCTCCCAATCATGAAAGAGCACTTTAAAATGAAGTGGGAGATGACCAAGGAGATATTCCGAGTAGGAACTCCTGTTGGTTTACATAGTGGTTTGTTTGCTTGTTTTGCTATGATTATGGCACGAATAATATCTCAGTGGGGTGATCTTCCAATTGCTGTTCAGAGTGTCGGAGCTCAAATTGAATCTGTGTCATGGATGACCATGGAAGGTTTGGCTACGGCTTTGGCTGCCTTTACAGGGCAAAACTATGGTGCAAAGAAATGGGATCGTGTTTATAAGGGATTCCTTGTAGCTGTGGCTTTTAGTGTCTTCTTAGGATTGGTCGTAGGTGCTATATTTATCTTCTTTGGGGGACCGATATTTGGTCTGTTTATTAACGGAGCCGAAGCGATTCGCCTTGGGGCTATATATTTCGCTATATTAGGACTTAGTCAGGTGTTTATGTGTCTAGAGATTGGAACCTCAGGTGCTTTTTATGGTTTGGGAAAAACCAATCCACCATCTTTTGTTGGGATTACCTTCACTGGATTACGTATCCCACTAGCATTATGGTTAACTTCTATTCCAGCTTTGGGAATGACAGGTGTATGGTGGAGTATTTCAATCTCGTCATTTCTGAAAGGTATTGTGCTATTTGCATGGTTTATGATTTTTATTCTTTTCCATCCTGAGAGAGATAAGAGTAAATTACAAAAGAAACGTTGGGTTCGTTTTCTTCCAACTAGAGTGAGACAACAAATTATGGAGAATCAGATAGATTCATAAATATGGACAAGCATCATTTGAAAAGAGAAGTGACGCAAACAGAAGATGGGAGTGTCACGTTATTTATTCCTGAATTGGACGAGCACTATCATTCGATTCATGGTGCAGTGCAAGAGTCCAATCATGTGTTTATTGACGCTGGTTTTTGTCATGCTTCGCTTAATTCATTAGTTGTTTTGGAGGCTGGCTTTGGAACAGGTCTGAATGCATTGTTGACCTATTTTGAAGCAGAAAGAGCTGGGAAACAGATTCATTTTATCTCTATGGAGAAGTATCCTTTGGTGGCAAAAGAGTATAATGGTTTAAACTATGGACATATTGTGGATGAAGATTCCGGAGAAGAAGTGCTTCAAAAGCTTCATCATGCTGCATGGGGTGAGAAAGTTAATATTTCTGATTTCTTTTCGATAACCAAGTTGCACATAGACATGAAAGATATGGTATGGAATGAGCTTCCTGCTATTGATCTTGTATATTATGATGCTTTTGCTCCAGATAAGCAGCCTGATCTATGGAGTGATGAGCTATTTAGGTCTGTTGTAGACGTGATGACAAAGGATGGAATACTGACAACTTACTGTGCTAAAGGTGTGGTTCGTCGTTCGTTACAATCTGCAGGTTTGAGCATGGAGCGCTTACCTGGACCTCCTGGAAAACGAGAGATGTTAAGAGGGATAAAGCGTTAATGTGGTGTTAATATGTTGAATTTATTAAGGTTCAGTATTGTAATTCTACGAAAAACATTATCTTCGAGTTTTATATTTTAATAACAAAGTAAAAAGATGGCAGATACATTTACATCTTCATTAGAAAAACTAAGCTATGCGCTTGGTTTAAGTATGGCTTCAAATATTATCGGAGCAGGTATTAAAGAGGTTGATTCGAACAAAGTGTTAGAGGCTTTAAATGATGCGTTGAATGGAGCTGAGCTTAAGCTAGAAGCTGAAGAGGCAAATGCAATAATTCAAGAATTCCTTAACGAGAAACATGCTGAAGCTGCAACAGTTGCATTGGCTGAAGGAAAAGCTTTCATGGATGAGAATGCAACTAAAGAAGGCGTAGAAGTAATGGAAAGTGGTATCCAATATATCGTTCTTAATGAGGGCGAAGGTGCAAAACCTACATTGGAGTCGCAAGTGAAGTGTCACTACCACGGAACACTTATCGACGGTTCAGTATTCGATAGTTCAGTAGAGCGTAATGATCCTGCTACTTTTCCTTTAAACGGAGTTATCCAAGGATGGCAGATTGCACTTCAAGAGATGCAAGTTGGAGAGAAGAGACGTCTTTTCATCCCATCAACTTTAGCTTATGGTGAACAAGGTGCTGGGGGAGCTATTGGGCCAAACCAAACACTTATTTTCGAAGTTGAGCTATTGGAGATTGTTTAACTCTTTTCAAGATAGATAGAATTAAAGAAGGAAATAAAATAAACTTGATTAATATGAAACTTAAAAACTTCGCTTACGCGCTAACTATCGGTGGTGCTTTTGCTTTTGCATCTTGTCAACCAGGTGCTGGAACTGTAGAATTGAAGACACAAGCAGACTCAACAGCTTATGCTATTGGTGTTAACATGGGGAAAAGTCTTGAAAGTGCTCCAGGTCAAGCAAAATTGAATGTTGAGATTATCAATTCAGCATTTAAAACGACTTTGCGTGATGGAGAGACAAAACTTACTGAAGAAGAGTGTCGTACAGTAATCCAAGCTTTCTTTACTGCACAACAAGCGCTTGTTAAGACTGAAAACCTAGAGAAAGGTAAGAAGTTCTTAGCTGAAAATAAAGAGAAAGACGGAGTCTTTACAACAGAGTCTGGTCTACAATATAAAGTAGTGAAAAAAGGTGATGGTGCGATCCCAACAGCTGAGGACAAAGTTAAAGTTCACTATACTGGACGTCTTCTTCCTGATGCTACTAACCCAGAAGGAAAAGTATTTGATAGTTCAATTGAGCGTGGTGAGCCAATAGATTTTGGTGTAACAGGTGTTATCCCAGGATGGACAGAGGTACTTCAATTGATGCCTGTTGGATCAGAATTCAAAGTTTTCATCCCTTCTGAACTAGCATATGGTGAAAGAGGAGCTGGTGCTGACATTACACCTAATTCAACTTTGGTATTTGATATTCAACTTCTTGATATCATCAAAGAATAATTACTTGTATTTATTCCCCATTTAATGGGAAGAAGGGAGATTCTTGAAAATAGAATCTCCTTTTTTGTTGTCAATTATTTAGGGATTTATTCATAAATTCTTTAACTTCATAATTGTCTAATTAATTGTATCTTTGTAGTCAAACATTCAATTTTATAAATCCGTATGAGTTTTACAGTTAAAGGTAAATTAGAGAAGATTCTAGACGAGGTTTCTGGAACAAGTGCAAGAGGTGAGTGGAAGAAACGTGAGTTTGTTCTAACAACGCATGATGAGCAATACCCAAGAACGATCTGTTTTACTTTATTTAATGATAAGGTTTCTTTGATCGAAGGTTTCCAGCCTGGCCAAGACCTTGAAGTTTCTTTCTCTGTTGAGTCAAGAGAGTATCAAGGAAGATATTTCCACAATGTGAATGCTTGGAGGGTTCAACCTGCCATGGCAGCTGCTCCAGGTGCACCACAAGGAACTGTCCCTCAATTTGATCCTAACGCATATGCTGCACCAGTATCTAATGCATCAGGAACGGCAGCTCCTGCTGCTGGAGGAGATGCAGAGGACGATGATCTTCCATTCTAACGAATAATTTACTTCTATTTTGAAGTATCAAAATAAAAAAGGCAATTCATTTCTGAATTGCCTTTTTTGTTACAATGTATAATTGCCACTATCCAATTGGGATCTGTCTTTTGAATACTTGATCCAATGAGATAAAAGTTTCCGTTCTAGCTATACCGTCAATAGCCTGAAGATCGGTATCGATGATCTTCTTAAGGTGTCTATTAGACTTGGCTTGAACTTTAATGAAAATAGCCCAAGCACCCGTTGTAAAGTGACACTCTACTACTTCAGGAATCTCTTTAAGTTGTTCTACAACTTTTTTGTCGTAGTTTGCTTTCTCAAGGAAAATACCTAAGTATGCACAGGTGTTGAAACCTAATTTGTTAGGATTCACTATGAACTCAGATCCTGAGACAATGCCAATATTTAGTAGTCTTTGAACACGTTGGTGAATGGCTGCTCCCGAGACACCACACTCTCGCGCTACTTCAAGAAATGGAATTCTTGCATTCTTTGTAATGAGCTGCAGAATCTTTTTATCCAGTTCATCAATATGAACGACTTCTTCTGTATATTCCATTTCTGGACTTTCAGTATACTTTTTCACAGTGCTTATAATTTGTTACAAAAACAATGAAAACTATTTTAATCTGTTGCAAATATAGGTAAATTTAGCCGATAAAAGCAATGATCTAACATGTTAAATAGAATGTTTGAAACAATGTTTTCTACTATTCCGCAAATCTATTAATAATATGTAAATAATAGTAGCTTTTGACTTATAATTTTTAATTGATTTTTATCATATATATGCCATAAAAGTGCAATGTTTAGTTTGCACTTTCGGTTAGGTGTGATGGGTATTGATATACTTTTAATTTAAAAGCTGGCATTACTGCTATCAAGGTTTCAATGATACTTGATTGTAACTCCTCATAGGGTTGCCACTCTTTAATTAAAGAGAAAATGTAAAGTTCTAGAGGTAACCCCATAGGTGTTTGTTGAAGCAGTCTAATAATTTGTGTCATCTCGTTGCTTACTTTAGGATGCTTGGCAACGTAGGCTTTGGTATACTCTCTAAATAGGGTAACATTGGTTATTCCATCAAAGAAAGTTATGCTCTTAGGTACTAGCCCCTCTTCTTTCATTCTGTTGAATGTCTCTTGATCGATGATGCTGGTTGTTTGAATATCGATGTAGATAGATTTTTTGATACGTCTACCATTTCCCTCTTCCATTCCTCTCCAGTTTTTTACACTCTCAGAGATCATTGCATAAGTTGGGATGGTAGTGATGGTTTTATCCCAGTTCTGAACTTTTACTGTATTCAGTGAAATATCTTCCACAGTACCATCAGCCATTCTAGATGGCATTTCTATCCAGTCTCCAATTTGAAGCATGCGATTTGCGGCAAGCTGAACACTAGCAACGAGACCTAGTATCGTGTCTTTAAATACCAACAATAGTACGGCTGCCATAGCTCCAAGTCCTCCAACGATAGTCGACGGATTTTTTACAAGGAGAATGGATATGATGATGACCCCACATACTACATAAAGAAAAATCTTTATCATCTGAATATATCCCTTAATTGGTCTTTGCTTGGCAAAAGGATATAAGTTGTATACATCTAATACGGTATCAAGAAAACGATCTAATAGGTATGCAAAAATAAGAGTTAAATAAATTTTTGTACCTTCGGTAAGGATGGCTGTTACTAGATGAAAATCAGCATCAGCAAAGTTCGAGATATTAAAAATGAATGCTGCAGGAATAAGATGTGCAAAACCTCTAAATAATTTGTTCTTAAACATGAAGTCATCCCATCGAGATTTCGTTTTACTTACAAGTCTAGGTAGCGTTGCCCAGATTATATTTCTTGTGATAAAGTATAACGCCATTGCAATAATTGCAATTAATGTTAGTGAGATCGTTAATCCAAGGTATTCTCCATAAGGGGCACTCACTCCTAGATTAGTAAACCATTCTTTCAAGAATGGGTAAAGTGCTTTCATCATAATGAGGTATTCGAAGTTTGTTCTAGTAAAAATAATTATTGGCAAATATATTTAATTTTTCATACAAAAAGTTACATGTTATGATACGAAAGATATTTTATCTTGTTTGTGTACTGTTGTCCACTTTTATCTTTACATCTAATGTTTCTGCTTCATCGTTTTCTTCTAATTTTGTAGATGAAACCGTACGGTTTGAATTTCAATTATGTGGAAATGCCGACACTACCTTTGTAGTGGAAGGGAATTACTGCGTTGAAGGGGTCTGGGGAGGTTCTAAGGAGCATCTATTGAACGATATGGGTTATGGGAACTTCCACTTAGAACTGGTTCGTAAATCAGATAATATGGTAATCTATTCTACGGGATTGAGTCCTCTTTTTCAAGAATGGAAAAGTACAGCCGAAGCTAAGATGACCATCCGTTCGTTTGACCATGTTTTTCGTTTTCCTAACCCTAAACAGGAGTGTTTAATTCAAATAAAAGAACGTAAGTTTGATGGTAGCATGTCACTACTTGCTACGTTTCCCTTTTCACCCAAAAGTTATTTTATCATCCAGGAGAGGCCGTTCGAATATAAAAAAGAGGTAATCTTTGGAGATGGGACTAATGTTGCGAAAAAAGTCGATGTGGTAATGTTGGCTGATGGTTACACTGAACAAGAGTATGATAAATTCATTCACGATGCCAAGCGCATGGTTACAGCACTTTTTAAAATGCCCCCGTATGATAAATATAAACGAGACTTCAACTTTGTGGCAGTCTTTCATCCCTCTTTAGAGAGTGGATGTGACATCCCTGGAGAGTATGATTATAAGAATACAACCTATAGCTCTTCCTTTTATACGTTTGATATTTCAAGGTATCTTACTGCAAGAGATATGTGTCAAGTATATAAAGATGCAGCAACAGTTCCTTATGATCAGATCTATGTGTTGGTAAACACGGAGAAATATGGTGGAGGAGGATTCTATAACTCTATCAATTTGACTTCTGTAGACAATCCTCTTTCTGAAGAGGTCTTCATTCATGAGTTTGGACATGGATTTGCTGGGTTGGCAGACGAGTACTATAACTCTTCTACTGCATTCGATGAAACATACTATAATTTAGAAGTAGAGCCTTGGGAACCGAATATTACCACCATGGTAGATTTTGATAAGAAGTGGAAATCCATGTTACCAAAGGAGTTGATTATTCCAACTCCTAGAACGAAGAAATATAAGAAAACATTAGGGGTTTTTGAAGGAGGTGGATATATGAAAAAAGGTGTTTACTCTCCTAGGCAAGACTGCCGTATGAAAACCAATACGAGCAAAGGATTTTGTGACGTGTGTCAAAAATCTATTGCTCGTATAATAGAACACCACCGTTAAATATTAGTAGTTCTGGTGCATCTTTTTAACCCTGTGGATATACTCCATGGGGTTATACATATAATCTTTAGGATCTGTGAATTTATTTTGTGATTCCTCCTTGGTAGGAATCTCTAATTCAGATAGTTTATCTAGTTCTCTTGGATTTAATAATTTGTCATCTTTGTATTGTAGTTCACAACCTGGTTCTCCTTTGGTGTTATAGTATCTCCATGATCCTTGCTTCATCCCATTCTCTAGGTTGCCTTCAAAGCGTACTTTCCCATCTCTGTATAGCTCACGGTGAACACCATACTCAATGCCTTGTTTATATTGAGATTTACTCAATAGTGCACCTTCTTGATAATATTCGAATTTATTCCCTTCTAGCTTGCCATTATTCCATTTGGATAAGGATTTCATATTTCCATTATCGTAATAGGTTTTAGATATTCCATCCAATTGATTATTGGTGAAATTAAGAATAGAAGAAAGTTTACCATTCTCCTGAAACATTTTCCATGTCCCCATCTTCTTCTTGTTGATATACCTACCCATGGCAGATTGGGTACCTTTGGGATAGTAAAATGAAGCATCCACAGTGTCGCCACCCAGTGAAAAGTTCATCACACACTTTAGCTTCCCATTTTCATCATAGCGGTATAACTTATCTGTAGGGTGTCCATTCTTAAATCTCCCACGATATTTAGTTGTGCCATTAGGACGTTTGACTAACCATACACCTGTTTTTTGCCCATTCGTATCCACCTGGTTTATTTCTGTGTTTTGTGCCGTAGTCTTGTAAGCAATACCACCAAAACATAAACAAAGTAGCCAAACTTTAACTAGAATATTCCCCATTTTACTCATCTTAATCAATTAGGCCTTAAATATAATTAACCATTTTAAATTTGAGTATGCTTGTGACGGGTTTTATATTCTTAATGGAACAATTGTGAGTTTTGTCTTGATTTGTATATTCTATTTGTCTGCATAATCGGGTGGTAATAGACTTATGAAATGTCGTAGATTATCTCTAGATATTGTAGAATGTACGAAGAAAAGATAATTAACTATCTGAAATGCACATAGGGTGCATAGGTCGGGTATTACTTTGTATTAGACCACAAGATTTACATATTTGACCAATCAAACCTAAATAATGTATGTTTCTATTTTAGATGCTTTTCTACACCAAAGATTATTTACTCAATAAAGAGACAAACATTTAAAAAGCCACTAGTGTTTATTCACTAGTGGCTTTATTGTATCCATAAATAGGGATCGATATTGATGATACATAATGGTTTATAAACTAGCAATTATCTCGATGCTGGTTTATAAATTTCTATAGTTTATCGATAGTTTCCAGCATAAGCATAAGTGCGATAGGCAGGATTTGCAACAGAAATTAGATCTACGGAATTGTTTGGATACCTTTTGCCATTTCCTGTAATATAATCTCCTTTGTCAATAAAGTAAACTCCTTTAGGATCAAAAAATGGGGCGAGTAATGATTGATATTTTTCAGGTATTGGTTTTGTTGGAATGAGGACTTTTCGACCTAATTCCTTATCCTCAATCTTAAAGAATACATATGTACTTCCTGTTGATGAAACTATCTTAATATATGCTCCATATTTCGGGTCATTTACAAATAATTGATAACGTATTTGCTCTCCTATTTTCATAAGTTTAAGGAGTTCATTTATATAGGCAGGTGAGAATTTTGTGTAATCACTTGTATCAAAAGAGAAATAGTCATTTGGACTATTTTTTCCGTAAACGAAGTCTGCTCCTGTCTGCATAACTGGACTATAACCAGAGTATCGGATATATGCTTTCTTTCCACCCTCTTCAGAAGTAAAAACATTATCTTCTCCAAGAGTGAATTTTGTAAACTTATTTCCTTCGATAACGATCGGTTCAGAAAAAATCATCTCTTTATCATTGATGTCTACATCTACTTTTTCTGTCACTTCTCTTTCGTTTTCAGCTTCCCACTTTGTAATTGTAGCTTTGTTAAGTACATTATTGTATGCAAACCCGTATCTCACATTACTACCATCCATCTCAATATTTCTGAATGGAGAGATGTTAGGATCGTTCATCAGGGTAACTTTTGAGAGTAATAGCTCTTCGCTATACTTTTCAAATCTTAAAAATGATTTTCCTTCACTTCCTTCGGCACGACTCTTAAACAGAATATAGTTATCTGTATTCTCTTGTACACTCCACCTAAAATCTCCTTTTATCCCTGCATCTACAGCTTCTGCCATATAATTATGAGAATCAAAAACAAGGTTCTCTTGCTGGGTGTAATTTAATGTATAAGAGCACTCCTTTGCAGCTTCAATAGGCTCTTTAACTTTGCCTATTTTCGCTCGATGATTATCCAAGAACTGTACTTTCATAAAAAGAGTCTTTTTCCCCGTTTCTGTGTACATAGAAGCAAGCCATAGCTCATTCTTCTTTAGTTCTGTATTGAACTCTTGAAGCCTCTCATCTTGCTTTTCAGTGGCACTCTTTTGAAAGACCTCTTCAATCGTATTGTTTTGACAGCTAGCCAAAGCTAAGGCTGTCAAAAACATGATGGTTATATATCTTTTAAACATGATTATTTCCTTTTAAATACAATCAATAAAGTTATGCGGCTGGTTTTTTCGCTGCCGCTGCGGCTAAGTATTTCTGTACCTCTTCTCTAATGGTGTGCATATTAACCCCATGCTTCACCAAGAACTTATCTAGAATTTGAAATTTCTTACGAATATAAGTACGTCCTTCATTTCGTTTTACTAGATCTAGCATTGCTTGCTCTACTTGAGCTTTTAATGCTGCTGGATCTGCTTTTCGCTGACTCTCAGGAATAAGCTCTACTGGGTCATCAGGAAGTGTTTCATCATTAAAGATATAGTCCCAATTCTTTTGTGGATATGTGATATAACAAGAGAACATCTCAACAAAATCTTCGGAAGCGTTGCTTGTTCCATATGGCGTAACCATCCCTTTGGTAATCGCAGTGGTTAAATTAACAACTCTCCATCCTGTTTGTGTGTAATTATCAGGGGTCACTTCTCTATATTCATCTGGAAGAATAAAAGTTTGGTGAATAATATGGCAATACTCATGATAGGCTGTATGAAGCTGTCTTCTCATCCAATCGACATTGGTTTCCGTGAAGTCATTCGCTTCTGTAAATCGGATGAGTTGTCCCCCCTCTGCTTGCCCTAGTACCACTGTCCCATCTTTCTGTTTTGCTTGTGAACCTACTAAGACAATTTGTTTCGGAAATGTTTGACGAACAAACTCCTTGCTAGACCCCTCTACCAATGGGGTTAACCATGCATTAAAAAGCATTTCACAAATTGGGAATACAATCTCCTCCTTCGGAGGGGTGATATAGTACCATTCTTTGGGAAGTAAGTTCTCAATATACCTGAACTCCACGCGCACATTGTATCCTTTAAACAACTCAATAATTTGTTTGTCTAGTTCTGTGATTTCTCTATGAGGGAATAGAGGCTTATCACTTGGAACTAAAGCATCCTCATCCTTAGAGCAACTCGAAAGTCCCAATAGTAAAACCAATAGTATATATGTAATTTTTTTCATCTTCTTAGTAGTTTGGTGTTAATCCATTTTTGATTGCGAACTGAGGAATTTCAAATGCAAATAACGGAAGTTCATCTTTCAATTGTAGTTTTCTACCGTCTTTTAATTTGTGTTCCACATTGATTTGATACCTATGGATGTCATACCATCGGATACCTTTAAAATAGTATTGTCTCTTTCGCTGATTTAAAACGAATTCTATCCATGCCTCTTGGGCTGTTAATGGCGTCTCTTCTTGACTGTAGGTGTCAATTAGATCTTGATCGGTAAATGCTAAAGGAGCTGCATGATTCGACACTAAGAAACTTTGCATATCCGTATAAGCACCTTTAAGATCGTTAAGCCTGACTTTGGCTTCCACCAGATTTAATACCGATTCAGACAGAGGAAATATATCATTTGCAACTTGTCTATTTATATAAAAAAAATAGGATACGGGAATGAAAATATTGCCATCTCTTTTATATCCACTTCCTGTGTTTCTAAGGTCTCGACCTAAAACTGCAGGCTGAATAACATTTGAATACGATGGGTAAGTCATTTGGTAGATATTATTTGTGGCTTGCCACGTTGCAAAAGTTTGCACCCATCCTACTTCAGGATATTTTACTTCTACTATCCCTCTTTTGTCTGAAGCATATACTGACCAATTACGCATCATACCTGCTCCACCATACGCAGTAATTGCTTTGGTTGCATAGTCACGACTCTTTTCATTATCGCTTTGATCTTTATTTCTCCATAGGAAGATACGACCTCCAATAGCATAGGCTGTTGGAATCGTAATACGATATTTGTTTGTATTGAATGCAGTGGAACTCTCCTCTAATAGCTTAATCCCTTGCTCATAGTCAGTAACGATATCATTATAGCATGCCTCTACGGTTGATCGAGAGTACTTTTGTATCAACTTATCTTCTAGCTCCTTTACGTAAGGAATTCCTAAGTCGGTTTTTGCAGTTCCAGCTTCGTACCTTTTCGAAAAGGTATTTAAAATCATAAAGTGGAAATATGCTCTACCAATTAGTGCTTCCGCTTGTAGTGCCTTTGCAGTTTCACTGTTTTTTGTTTCAGAGTCCATTCCCTCAAGTGAGGATAAAACTAAATTACAGTTTGCAATAGATGCATATGAGCTAACCCAAAATTCAGCTGGATTATCTTGATGTGTTTCATCTGTGATTTGTTTTTTCCAACTATATATGTCATTGAGAATAGGATAGCTTGTTGTCACCCCATCGGTTAATGTTACATTGTCTGTTGCATAGTGTAATCCGGAGTGTGTTCTACGTTTATCATATGTCTCCGCCATTACTGCATCTATATCGTCTAATGATCGTATAGTCATTCGGTCGTCCGGTGCTTGCTCTAGAAAGCTATCACAAGCTGTGAAGCTGGTGGCAAGAGTTATAATTACCACCAGATTATATATTAATTTCTTCATCTTCTTTTAGTAAATAATGATTAAAACCCAATTTTAAATGTAAAAGAGTACTGTTTAGTAATTGGCATGGTAGAACCACCAGACCATACAAATTCTGGATCTTCTCCATTTAACTTATCGATATCTTTTGCCCATAGTAGCGCTAAGTTTGTTCCTTGAACACTAAAGTTACACGTTTTTATTCCTAATCCAGAGATCCACTTTTGTGGTAGGTTATAACTAATTGACACATTCTTCAGTCTTATAAATGAAGCGTCTGCTATCCAATAATCTGACATTCCGTACAATTGATATGCTCGTTGAATATCAAACTTATCATCTGATTTGTCGTACACACTACGGTCTTGTATCGCTGGGATATTGGTCCTTTTTTCATCTCCCTTTACTCGCCATCTATTCTTCAGGTGTGCAGATAGTGCATCAGAATCGTCGTACTTGTAATCAAATTCTTGCATCACTCTCTTTACATGACCAAATTGTCCTGTAATTAGGGCTGACAGTGTTAGATTCTTAAACTTGATGCTGTTGCTGATACCCAAGTTTGTTGTTGGTTCAAGATTTCCAGAGTACTCAAAGTTTTCAAAATCTGCTGTTTGAACCTGTAGATACCTTACGATCTCATTATCTTTATTGTAGAAAGTAGGAACCCCTTGGTTGTCTAACCCCGCAAATCTAGCAGAGTAAATTCCCCTTACAGCTCCTCCATTCACAGGAACTCCATAGACACTTGTAGCCCTTGATATCCAGTCAGAAGTGATAAGGTTTTTGATCTCACTGTGGTGATATGAATAACTTAAGGCAGCCCTCCATGCAAAGTTCTTGGTTTTGATCGGAATGATATTTAGAGACATCTCATAGCCATAAGAATCCATATCTGCGATATTTCCTTTTTTGAATAACTTTCCACCCACACCAGCAGATTGATAGCGACCAATCAAATCAAAACCATTACGCTTATAGTAGTTGAAGTCTCCCGATACGCGATTGTTCCAAATAGAAAATTCGGTACCAACATTCAGTTCATACTGTTTTTCCCAACTTAAATCAGAGTTTTCTAATCCTTTTATCTCAATACCTGTTTGTCCCTGAGATGGGTCTAATGGTCTACTGATACTATATGAAGTAAGATATAATGATGCATTCTTTGCGTCACCCAAACTACCATTAAGTCCATATCCAGCACGAACTGCAAATTGATCTAACCATGACACATCCGTTAAGAAATTCTCATTCTTTAGATTCCATTTCGCACTAATATTCCATGTAGGCATCCATCTTGCAGTTCTGGTAACTCCTAGTCTATTGGAACCATCATAGCGAACAGTTCCATTTAGTGTATATTTCCCTTTGTAGTTATAACCATAGTTAAAGTAGAAAGCCTCAAAACGATCGTATGTTTTACTTAGTCCATAATAACTTTTACCCTTTAACGACATCTTTTCCATAAAGTTCACTGTCGGACTTGCAAGGTTACCCATATCATAGCTAAAACCATATCCCTTGGTGTTGTTAGATTCTCTATCGATGTATCTAAATTCTCCACCTGCCAAGAAAGTAAACATATGGTTCTCTCCAATTACAGGGTTCCAGTTTACCGAACTGTTAGCATAATAGTTCGTCATCAAGTTTTCGTATAAGTATAACAGTCCACCATTAGGAAGTGCACTATATTTGATTCCTGTAATGGATCCAGGCTTCTCATAAAGGAAGCGGTTTACATCACGAATGATCTCTGTGTCATGAGGTCCTGTTCCTGCTCTTAATGCACCAGCATGTGCCGAGTTTTCGTGCGTCTCCATCTTGGTTCTTGCGGTATAGTAGCGTGCTGAGAGTCTTGTATTCCACGAAAGACGTTTGTTGAACTTGTAGTTAAATGTGGTATTAAAACTCATGTCTCGAACATCCACAAGGGTCTTATCTCGTTCAAGCTCTTGTAGCATATTAAAATCCACATAGTTTCTTCTAAAATACTCAAGATCTCCATTGTCATCATGGGTGCGAATATTTCTACTGGTTGTTAATGCATATAGATATGGGTTTAGGTCAAAATCTCTTTCAATACGCCCTGTGTATCTATTGACTCCTCCTGCTAAATCTTTGTTATCTATACTATTGGACTGACTTGATCCTGGAAGTCTTTGGTCACGATAAGATAGATTCGATGATGCGGTTACAGATAATTTATCTGAAAGATGGAAAGTCCCTTTTAGCAGAGCAGTATATCTATCCACATTATCCGCGATGGTCCATCCTGCATCGTTAAGGTAACCTAGAGATACATAAAAGTTGCTCTTTTCGCTACCACCAGATACACTTACTGTATGGTTCTGTTGAATCCCTGTTTGGAATAGCTCATCAAACCAGTCGGTGTTTGCAGTTTCATACTTTCTCAAGAAGTTATTGATCTCAGAATCATCTTCTCCTGCCCAGTTTATTTTATTCTGAGCAATAGCATCAAGCATTTTTGCATAGGCACCATGATTCTGTGCAAATTGGGTCTTTGCAATGTTGATCCATCCTTTACTGTAAAGCTCCTTATTCACTTGCATTTGATCCTTGGAGTTAAGGATGTTATAATCGTTGTATGAAGGAATAGGTTTCACAGTTAACCCCATACTGTAGTTAACATTTAGCGACCCATCTTTACCTTTCTTAGTTGTAATTACGATTACACCATTCATCGCACGTGCACCATAAAGTGCTGTTGCTGAAGCATCTTTTAGGATTTGGAAACTTTCGATATCATCCGAGTTGATTCCCGCTACTCCTGAGCTGATGATTGTTTTCATATCACCAGAGTTCAAGTCATCCATAGATACATCTACGGCATCCTCTAGAACGACACCATCCACTACCCAAAGAGGTTTTTGGTTACCATAGATAGAAGAAGCTCCACGTACTCTAATTTTTGGAGCTGCACCAAAAGTAGACGAAACGTTTTGTACCGTAACCCCAGCAACACGTCCTTCTAATGATTTTGAGATGTCGGCTTCACTTGCAAGTTTCACATCGTCCATCTGCACCTTGGCTGCTGCCCCTGCAAATAGTTTACGATCCACCTTTTGGTATCCTGTAATGATGACTTCATCTAGTTCCTCTGCGTCACTTTTCAGTACAATGTTAAATGACTTTTCCCCCTTGATTGCGATCTCTTGGTTTTTCATACCAATGTATGATACAGATAGTACTGCATTCGCATCGCTATAAGTAATGGAGAATTTACCATCAAAGTCCGTTGCTGCACCGTTTGTTGTTCCTTTGATTATTACGGTAGCTCCAGGAATGGGCTGACCTTTAGAATCTGAAACAGTACCAACCACGGTCTTTTTCTCTTGTGAAGCGATCGCCTCACCTGTTGTTAAATTTGCCTTTGCAATTGTATTTCCTGTAGAGATAGCAAATATCAGACAAAACATTAATGCCCTATGAAGTATGGTTATACCTCTAGGGTTTTTAAATTTTGATTTCATAGATGTTGATATAAATATTTAATGAATAATAATACTCTTGTAATCTACGTCGCTCGATATGCAAGGGCTATTTGGCCTAAGTGTTGTACTATGCCTAGAGAATGTTGGATTAAAAGGGTGTTATTTGATAATGCAAATAAATAAATAAAAATGTTAATATGCAATTTTTACTAATGTGGTATGTGTGCTTTCATAATGCTAAATAAAATGTATTATATCTTATAGAATGAAATATGATTACAAGTTATGATTTTTATATAGTGAAACTTATGTCATAGTTCATAGTATGATAATGATATGTATCACTGTGATTTACAAATATTTGATTAATTTGTGTGGGATCTAGTTATATGTTAATTGTATGTCTAATTTTATCATACGTCACTATGTGCGAAATAGTGTATATTTATGCATAAATATGATATGTTATTTTTATATTAATTCACACTTGTAATGTAATCTTTATTAAATATCTCCTTGAAGTGTCTGTTGTTGGAGGAATTTTAGGGCTAATGTGTGTGGCGAGTAGTTTATTGGTTACTGTATTGAGATATAAGTATAGAGGTGCCTGTGTCAAAAAAGTTTCGACCACCTATTATATCGATTAATGGCTCTTTATAGAATTATGTGGCGATTATTGGAAGTTAACTGCATATGACTGCCCTCTCAAAAAATACTACGATGAACAGACGATCTTATATTGTAGCAGTAAATCTATAATAGTATAGGTTTTTTGATTCTCCACAATAGTATGGAAATTTAACCCATTTATCTGCATAATCCTTTTGATCTCATTGATGATCGTCATTTAAATAATGCCTATTTTGTTCTCCTAAATGTTTGTCAATAATGTCACATGTCTTCTCTAAGCTATTACTGCGGATCGGGTACGAATCAAAATAAACGACACGGTTTCAAAAAGTGTGTAAATTCTTTTGAGTTATCGTTAAATAGTGACCAAACAAGGGTTTGGTCACTGTTAAGATAGGAGTTGGTGTGGTTTAATGACGGTATATTAGGGGCGAATAAGATGGTCTATGAACCTATAAAATCAAAGTGGCTATCGTTACTTATCAAGAATATCCTTTGTAGTGGAGTGTCTAATAGTTTAAAAATGAGATGTAAACTCTTTGGTTGTACGAGTTCTCATACTATTCCAGTTTCTAGTAATTCCTTTTCCAGTGTTCCTATGATCCCACTTTTTTAGTCTGTGAGGGTAGATGCAGAGATCTGCTTCTTAAGGGGAAAATTTTGAATGATTGTCATGGAAGCACATCCCTTTGATGTTATTTTATCCTCAGGATATTACTTGGGTTTTTCATTTTTCTGGTCTAAATATATATCAACTAGTATTGCATGGCTTGTAATATTGGAGATATTAAAGTAGTTGAAGATCTCTTTTGGGATATTTATTAGTAATGATAATCTAGTACTTTCATAATTAGATTAATATATAAATGATGTTAAACCTACAAATGACTGTTTTCCTATTATGTTACTTGATCGAAAATATGATGTAGAGATCGTTGTTCATAGAGGGGATATAAAACAAAAAAGCAGTAAACAGAAGAGGATATCTTCCATTCACTGCTTTTATGTTATTCAACCAATTTTGGTTGTCTCATAATTGGTGATTTTGTTCCCTATAAGGAACCCTTAATCACGACTATAATTTGGAGCTTCACGAGTAATGGTAACATCATGAGGATGGCTTTCTGTCATACCTGCTGATGTAATACGCGTGAATTTAGCATTGTGAAGTTCAGAGATATTGTTTGAACCGCAATATCCCATACCTGCTCTAAGACCTCCTACCATCTGATACAATACTTCGTCCAAACGACCTTTATATGCTACACGAGAAACGATTCCTTCCGGAACAAGCTTTTTCACGTCATCTTCTACATCTTGGAAGTAACGATCTTTTGAACCATTCTCCATCGCATCGATCGATCCCATACCACGGTATGATTTAAATTTACGACCTTGGAAGATGATTGTTTCACCTGGCGCTTCATCGACTCCTGCAAAAAGAGATCCACACATCACTGTGTTTCCTCCAGCAGCAATGGCTTTTACTATATCACCTGAGTAGCGAAGTCCACCATCAGCAATAACAGGAACACCGCTGTTTTTTATTGCTTTTGCTACATTATAGATTGCCGAAAGTTGTGGTACACCTACCCCTGCAACAACACGAGTTGTACAGATTGAACCAGGTCCAATACCTACTTTCACAGCATCTGCACCAGCAAATACTAGTTCAGAAGCAGCTTCAGCAGTAGCAATGTTACCAACAATAAAATCAACTTGTGGGTATGCAGCTTTCGCTTTCTTAAGCACCTCGATAACTCCTTTAGAGTGACCATGAGCCGTGTCGATAACGATAGCATCTACTTCAGCATTTACCAATGCATCAACTCTTTGCATCGTATCACCAGTAACACCAACACCCGCAGCAACACGTAAACGTCCTTTGTTGTCTTTACATGCAAGCGGCTTGTCTTTCGCTTTGGTGATATCCTTATATGTTACCAGTCCAAGAAGCTTGTTGTTGCTATCCACAACAGGAAGTTTCTCAATTTTATACATTTGAAGAATCTCCGCAGCTTTCTCTAGATCGGTAGCAACATCTGTAGTCACAAGATTTTCAGAAGTCATCACCTCGCTAATCTTTCTTGTAAGATTACTTTCGAATCGAAGGTCACGATTGGTAACAATTCCGATCAATAGTTTGTCATCTTCAGTAACAGGAATTCCACCAATTTTATTGGTCTCCATGATACGAAGAGCATCACGTACAGTTTTGTTTGGAGAGATCGTAATTGGGTCGTAGATCATTCCATTTTCTGCACGTTTCACAATTTTTACTTGCTTTGCTTGTGCTTCGATAGACATATTCTTGTGAATAACTCCAATTCCTCCTTCACGAGCCATAGCGATAGCCATGCTTGCTTCGGTTACAGTGTCCATTGCAGCAGACACAATTGGGGTATTCAATTCAATGTTACGAGAGAATTTTGTTTTAAGGCTCACGTTGCGTGGCAATACTTCGGAATATGCGGGTACAAGAAGCACGTCATCGAAGGTAAGACCTTCAAATACAACTTTATCTGAAAAAAACGACATGGGTAATAAATTTTTGGATTAGAAACGTTTTTTTATTTAATCGGCAAAGATAGTTCTTTTGGGGCAGATTATAAAAATGTGGGTTGTGAAATAATATGAAAAATACTTGGTGGAGTTGAATATCAGTGTGCTACTTATTGTTTTGTGAGGCAAATAAATTTTGTACTCTGCAAATTGCATCGAAACTATGTTAAGACTCTTGTTTTTAAGAAGGGGTGGAGTGGAAAATATTTATAAGCCTTTCTGTGTTGGATAACCGAACCAGTCGCTTTCGAAATGTTAGGGGAATGACAGGGGATTAAATCGTGGTTCCCTTCCCTTTCATTCGAAGTTGCCACAAAATTGATTCGAAGTTCATTCATCGAAAATGAAGAATGGGTGAGTTAATTTCGAATGTTTAGTGAGAGATATTCAAAGAATGGGGCTTTAAAGTAGGTTTTATTCCCCTATGATTCCATGAGGGTGTTGGCTGTTGAAGAGATTGTATTCACTGGTATGTTGATTTTTGTTGTATAATGGGGGGTGCATTCTGTTTTTGTAATATTCATCAAGGGCTGTCTGTTATGCGTTTTTTACGGTAGATAATTTAAACATAGCATTGGGGTGAATGGTTTGGGAATAGGGGCTGTTTGTGTTGGTTGATACAATTAGTTTGTAGATGTTTTCTTTGATGTGTGTGTGCAATGCAGTAATTTTGTTTATCTTAAAGTTTGGAATTTAAATTGATCATGTTGAACGAATATAGATCCTTATTAAAACAGTATTATGGCTTTGAGTCTTTTCGACCATTACAAGAGGAGATTATAGACACTGTTGTTAAGGGAGAAGATACACTTGGTATTATGCCAACAGGAGGAGGAAAATCAATAGTTTTTCAAATTGCTGCATTGGCACGGGGAGGCGTGTGTGTGGTGATTACTCCTTTAATTTCCTTGATGCAGGATCAAGTGAGTAAGCTTAACACTCTTGGAATAAAAGCTGTGGCTTTGATTTCGGGTATGAGTAAACATGAGGTTCATGTTGCCTTGGATGCTGTTGAGTATGGAGATACACCTTTTATATATCTTTCCCCCGAGAGATTACAAAGTGATGTGATTCGAAAACGAATAGGGCATATCCCTATCAATCTGATTGTAGTGGATGAGGCCCATTGTATTTCACAGTGGGGGTTTGATTTTAGACCTTCCTATCGTGAGATTTCTCTCTTTAGAGATGCATTTCCTTCAGTTCCTGTTTTGGCGCTAACAGCTACTGCCACACCATGGGTTGCACGAGATATTCAGAAAGAACTTCATTTTCAGAAGGAGAATATCTTTAAGAAGAGTTTTGTGCGCCCAAACTTGAATTATAGGGTTCGAAAGCTGAAAAATAAGGATCAATATTTGATCTCTGTGTTGAAGAAAGCCAAAGGGTCAGGACTAGTCTATGTCCGTACCAGACGAAAGGCTCGTATAATTTCTGAGATGCTTCGTAACCATGGAATTCATGCAGATTTCTATCATGGTGGACTAAACCCTGAAATGAGATCACAAAAGCAGCAAGATTGGATTGATGGGAAGATACGTATTATCATAGGAACGAATGCTTTTGGAATGGGTATCGATAAGCATAACGTTCGTTTTGTAGTTCATTATGATGTGCCGAGCTCTATGGAGGCATATTATCAGGAGGCAGGCAGGGCTGGTCGTGACGAAATGCGCTCTGTTGTTGTTTTGCTATATAACGATGAAGACCGTAGAAGTCTAGGACAAGATCTAGAGGCTTCATTTCCAGATATTGATCAGGTACGTAGTATATATGAATCGCTGTGTAACCGTTTAGAGATTCCACTCAATTCAGGAGAGGGGCGATCTTTTCCTATTGATGTTATGGAGTTCTGTAAGAAATTTGGATATACTATGGTTCATGTATTTCATGCAATGAAATTAATGGAGAAGGAGGGGTATATCCAATATATGGATAAGATGCAGAATGAATCGAAGGTCAATATTGCAATTGGTCGTGAAGACCTCTATGTGTTTCAGGTGGACAACCCTGCCTATGATAAGTTTATTCGTGTTTTATTGAGGATGTATGAAGGCGTATTTGTCGATTATATCCAGATCAATGAACAGGAGATGGCGGACCTTCTGAGATGGTCAAAAGAGAAGGTGGCGAAAGTTTTAGAGATTCTTGATAAAAGTGGTGTAATACACTATAGTGCTGCGAAAAAAACAGCCTATATTTCGATGCTTAAAAATAGGGTTGCCTCTGATCATTTCATGTTCAATCGCCAGAAGTATCAGGAGAGAAAGAATTTTGCTCTAGAACGAATGACTCGGATGATTGACTTTTGTGAGATAGAACAAACTTGTCGTTCCGTTTTTATCTCTAACTACTTTGGGGAGTATGATGTTACAGATTGTGGTGTGTGTGATATATGTCAAAACCATGGTTCTGATTCTTCTACCCTAGGAGATAAAGTGAAAGCATCTTTGTTGACTCCGATGTCATTGATACGACTACACTCTGTTTTTGCCGAGGAAAAGAGCTTTCCTATGGTATTGGATCAGTTGATAAAATCAGAAGAAGTGGTGTATGACAAAAACGGCTTCCTTGTATTAAAAGGGAAATAACAATCATAAAAATGGGAAAGCTCATTTGCTTGATGTATTTTTGAAGAATAAGAATAAGATTTAAATCAAAGAATCATAATGGGAGAGGAAAGTTTAAATCACATTGTATATCACAAGAATGTGGTTGAGTTTGTTGCTGTTGCAAATGAGTACTGCCTGTTTGTAGAGCAAAACTCTTTTGAGAAGCGTTCCGAATATCTAGCAAATATTCAAAAATTTTGGTCTTTAGTGTACCTGAAAGCAACGATGCTACCTGCTGTAGATGGTGGGGATATGTATGCAGAGAAATTTGTTGAGGAACATGATTATTGGTTCCTACAAAATAAGATATCTAATTTCTTGGGGTCACACGATACCTATACTGGGTATTCTGATTCAGATCATTATTTATTAGATGAGGCTTCTCAAGGTACCGTTTCTGAGAATATCTTGGATGTATACCAAGACTTAAAGGATTTTGTGATGTCTTATCAACTTGGTGTGGAAAATGCCATGGAAGCAGCACTCTTCGAGTGTAGAGAACATTTTCAAATGCACTGGGGAAAGCAATTGTTGAATGGTTTGAGAGTATTACATATCCTTCTATATGGAGATCAAGATATTGATAGCGAAGATGCATAGCAAACCAATAAACTAGTTTTATTAGAACGTTACATTCAGTAGAGTAATTTACATGTTATTTTTTGAAGGAAAAAAAAGTATATCTAAAGAGGAGTTGGCTGCCTTGCCTTTAGATGCCTATAAAGGTGAAATAGTCTTAGTCGACTCAGAAGAAGAGATTGAACAGATGTGTGCTGGACTTCAACAGTACTCGGTTCTTGGATTTGACACCGAGACAAGGCCTGCCTTTAAAAAGGGGGTTATTCACGAAGTTTCTTTATTACAACTATCTACCGACGACCATGTTTTTTTATTTAGATTAAACAAAATAGGTATCCCTACTTGTTTAAAGAAAGTGTTGGAGAATAAGAATATCTTAAAGGTTGGTGCTGCAATACGAGATGATATCAAAGGATTGAACCGTATTCGTAAGTTTCAGGCAGGAGGATTTGTTGAGCTACAGGACTTTGTGAAAGATTATGGTATCGAGAATTTTGGGTTGAAGAAACTATCAGGTCTAGTGTTGGGATTTAGAATATCTAAAGGACAGCGCCTAACCAACTGGGAGAATGAAGTTTTAACTCCAGCACAACAAGTTTATGCAGCAACTGATGCTTGGGTGTCATCTGAAATATATAATAAGCTTAATTCTTACGAAGAATTAACAAAAGATTAAAATCATAGATCCATGCCATGGGAACGATATAGTGTCGTATGGGTATAGAATGAATTTTCGGGTGTGAGGTCTTATAAATAAAATGCCAATTGAAGTTTACTGATATAGATTTTACAGAACCCCTTCATGAAGGGATCGAAGCAATGGGGTATAAAGATTGTACTCCTATTCAAGAAAAGGCGATACCAGTGATCCAAGAGCGTAAAGACTTAATTGCATGTGCGCAGACAGGAACAGGAAAGACGGCGGCTTTTCTTTTGCCAATATTAGATAGAATCTCACAATGTCCTGATGATTCTAAGATCCGTGCATTGATTATTGTTCCTACAAGAGAGCTTGCTTTACAGATTGACCAACAGATTGAAGGGATGTCATACTATTCGAATGTCTCTTCCATTTCGGTATACGGAGGAAGTGAAAGTGATATTTGGTCTAGACAAAAACAGGCCTTGTCTAGTGGTGCAGACATTGTGGTTGCAACACCTGGGCGTTTGCTTCAGCATCTTGGATTCAACTATGTGGATCTTAAAGAGATTGATGTTGTGATTCTTGATGAGGCAGATAGAATGTTAGATATGGGATTCTATGAGGATATTGTGAAGATCATATCAGAAACTCCAGACTCTAGACAAACGCTGTTGTTCTCTGCAACAATGCCTTCTAAGATCCGTAAATTAGCTAACACCATTCTACAAGATCCTCAGGAGGTGAATATTGCTATTTCTAAGCCTGCTGAGAAAATATTGCAAGTGGCTTACATGGTGTATGATCAACATAAGGTGAGATTAATTCAGTCCTTGCTAGAGGGAAAAGATTATCTCAATGGAGCGATTATCTTCTGTTCTCGTAAATCGGATGTGAATGAATTGAGTCGTGCTTTAAATAAACTGAACTTATCTTCTGCAGCAATACATTCTGACTTAGATCAAAAAGATCGTGAGGGGGCACTACTTGATTTTAGAAGTCATAAAATTCAACTCCTTGTTGCTACCGATATTCTAGCACGTGGAATTGATATCAAAGATCTAGACCTCGTAATTAACTATAATGTACCTAATGATCCTGCCGATTATGTACACCGTGTTGGGCGTACTGCACGAGCAGATGCATCAGGTATTGCCATTACTTTGATATCTGATAAAGATCAGAACGAATTTAAAGATATTGAAGTGCTTATTGAGCGTGAAATCCTTAAGTTGGATACACCAGATGGAATCGGTAGTTCTCCGAGATATGCTCCTAGAACCAAACAGAGTAGAGGATTTGGGAATAAGAGACGTTTCTATAAGAAAAAGAAATAAAGTATTTCAATGAAAGAAGGTGTTAGATTATCTCAAGTTCTTGGATTTGTAGAGAGTGTGATATCCACTTCTTTCAAATCACCTTTTTGGCTCAACTGTGAACTGTCTGAAGTGAAAGTCAATTCACGTGGCCATTGTTTTGTGCAATTGGTGGAAAAGGATAATGAATCAGATAAGATCATTGCAAAATCTTCAGGCATCATTTGGGCAACTTCTTATGCTACATTAGAACGTAAATTTAGTGATACTACTGGGCTTTCTATAAGTCCCGGTGTGAAAGTATTACTTAAAGTTCAAGTCGATTTTAAGGCGCTTCATGGCCTAAATTTTCAGATACAAGATATCGACCCTAGTTATACCCTTGGTGAAATAGAGCGTAAAAGGAGAGAAACGATTACTCGTCTAAAACAAGAGGGTTTACTGGATCGAAACACTTTGGTTGAGAAACCATGGTGTTTTCAGAATATTGCGGTAATCTCCTCTCAAAATGCTGCAGGTTATGAGGACTTTGTTGATCAAGTAGTGAGAAATCGTTATGGGTTCGTCTGTAAAATCACCCTTTTCCAAGCTCTTTTGCAGGGAGAGAATGCTGAGGCAAGCATCTTGAAGGCTTTAGATATGGTGTCTAATCAGAAGGAACCTTTTGATGGTTTAGTTATCATTAGGGGGGGGGGATCCCAAATCGATTTGTCTGTTTTTGACTCCTATCAGATTGCTAAAGCCCTTGCATTATGGCCTGTGCCTGTTATTACCGGCATTGGACACACAAAAGATGTTTCGGTGGTTGATCAAGTGGTGGCAATACCAATGAAGACACCTACAGCCGTTGCTGATTTCATCTTGGAACGAATGCTTATCGTATATGAAAAGCTTAATCTTGCGGCACATCGTTTTTCTATTCGGATTAAAAAAGTGTTAGAGGAGGAGCATCAAAAGCAACAGCGATTATCCTACGACCTACGTCATAAACTATTAGAAGAAAGAGGGAGACGACGGGATCAACAGTATAAATTATTTAGCTCATTTCAGATAAAAACGAACGATATTCTAAGAGATAATGATGGTCAGTTAGATCGATTATCTCTTGAAGTAAAGAATATTGTTAAGTATAATTTGTCAAGCAGAGATCATACGATTTCGCAGTTTCGTCAACAGATTTATGCATTTGGTAAAATAAACTTGTTGAAGAGAGAAGAGTCGCTAAAAGCGTTTTATAGGACTCTAAATTCATTAGTTGATAATAGCATAAATATCAAAAAAACGCAATTGGGCTATTGGAGTCAGATTGTTGTATCTTATGATCCTAGTAAAATTCTACAAAGGGGATATGCTTTTGTGAAAAAAGATGGCGCATTGATCTCTGATAAAACAGTGTTAGAAGCTGACGATATGATAGAAACAGTCTTTCATGATTTTGTGTTGTATAGTAAGGTTGTTAAAAAGAAATAGTATTTATATGGTTAAAGATAAGAGTTATAAAGAGTCTATTGAGGAGATTAGATTAATCTTGGATAAGATTGAAAATGATGCCTATGATGTGGATGTTTTGGTAGAAAAAGTGAAATACGTTTCTGCTTTGATAAAACATTGCAAGTCTAAATTAAAACAATCTGAAACAGAAATTGATAATATTTTATCATCAATTGATATGGAGTAGATTTATATTTTGTTTTTTAGCAATATGATATTTTTTTTATAGTGATAAAATTTTTCATTGATTACTAAAACTATTCATAACTTTTTGTGTTACTTTTATATATATCTTAGATAATTGGATTATTATATATAGTGAATTAGTTACGGTAATTATATAAGTAATTTTAATATCATGTCTGTCTCAAAAATTGATTTTAAAATTGGCGACTTGCACTTTCAGTGTGAGGGTGAAAATGATTGGGTTAATTCTCAATTAGACAAAGTACTAGATAAAGCAACTGATCTTCTAAGTAAGCATACTAGTACTATTGCATCTCCCTCAAATCAGAATCAAGTTGTTCAATTAACCCAAGGTGTGAAAACACCTGTTGTAAAGATGGCCAATACGGTTGCATCTTATACAGATCATCAAACAACCGCTGTAATAGGAGGAAATAGATCTCGAAAGAGAGGAAGACCATCTAAACAAGCAGCTATAAAGGTTACTTCAAACCATCCGTTGGTTGGTTATCTTGATCTTCATGGCGCGTTGGATAACCAAGTTAGACGATTTTTAGCAACTGCTACATTTTTAATGAGTGGCGGTGTTGAAACCTTAACGACAACGATGGTTGCTGACCTTCTAGATGAAGCAGGTCTTCCTAAACTATCTAACGCCAGCGATTGTTTAAACAAGAATGAAAAGAAAGGGTATTGTGTCAAGCACGGTAGAGAGTTTGTAATCAGCCCAGAAGGCGTAAGATCTATTCAGGAAGGATAGTAAAGAATTATTATTTATATGTAAGCAGTTTCTTAATACAAGGAGCTGCTTTTTTATGTCTATATATGAACAATTATGAAATATAGCCTGTTAGAGAAGCATAGATATTGTCTGACTAAAAATAAGCGATATGAAAAAGCTTCTTGCATTTATCTTTTTGTTCTTTATCTCTTTGCCGTTGATTGCACAAGAGCAGGAAGAAGAGTCATTTATTGTTATTTTTGAAGAGAATCAAAAGATGGCACAAATTGCAAATAACCCCATTGCATTTGCGTATAAGTTGTTTTTCCAAGATGTAATGACCTTTGGAGATCATGATCAAAATACTCTTTATACTAATTTCATTGCACCTGTATATATCAATGAGCATATCAACCTAATTAATCGTGTTATGTTTCCTTTAGAGACACGACATTATCCTACAATGGGGAAAGAGACTTCCTTAGGTAATATTCAATATGTGGGGCTTCTTACTTATAAAGATGGATGGGATATTGGAAATGGGAATTTCACTTTAGGGGTTGGTCCAAGTGTCCTGTTTAATAGCAATACATTCGATCAAACAAAGAGGGCTGGCGATGATAGTTGGGCATTGGGCGCTTCCTTTCTAGGCGTTTATCGTACAAGATCATTCTTAGGACTCGTAAGTGCTTCTCCTAATTGGGGCATATCAGGAGATAAAGCGACCACAATGAAGATACAGTATTCTTTGGGCTATTATTTTAGTGATGGTACTTCAATCGTTTCCTCTCCAATAATTCTTTATAATGATGCATTGCCAGATGGAGACAATTGGATAGTTCCGTTTGGTATTGGAGTAGGACACCAATTTGCTATAAAACAAAAACTTCCAGTTAATGTGAATCTTGGGGTTAATTATAATGTGGTACGTCCTGATTCTATGGACGATCAGAAATGGCAACTTCAGCTAAACTTATTGTTCTTGATACCTAGTCCCGCAATTGGAAAAGCAGTGCGCTATTATAATTAATAGGCAGGGGAGTAAAGAGGATAAAAAAGGCTGCTTTCAACGAAAGCAGCCTCAAATTGTGTACTAATTGATGATATTGAGTTGTTTTAACTCATGGGTGTTTAATGATGGTGATTTGTTTTCACTTATCTTTTTCGCTACCAATGTTCCTGCATTCAGAGCATCGTCATAGCTTTTAAAAGGTTTACGTCCCGGAATCGTCGGGATGTAGGGTTGATCTATATAGCAGTGGTCGTCGATCATGATCTTATAGCCATATCCATTATCAACCTTCTCTACTTTCACATAAACTTTGTGAAGGGTTTCATCCTGCTTATTTATCATTCGGTTCCCTACCACTATCGAAATAATTGTTATCAGCAGTAGGCCAAGAATAAGTTTTCTTCTCTGCTTCATATCAATTATTTAATTAGTTGTCGTTAGATTCCTGCTCTGCCCATGGTTGGAATTTCCAGATATCATCGAAATCGTAACTTCCATTCGAACCTAAAGCGATGTAACCTTCGTTATTTAGTGTAAAGGCCAATGCATTTTCACGTGCTGTACCTTCAAAATCTTCTTTTTCATCCCAATCGTCCACTTCAGCGTTGTAAGCCCAAATGTCATTCTGGATACCGTTATTGAAACCAAGACCAACATATGCTATTCCATCCATTACGAATGAGATTGCATTACGCCTCATCACTGCGGCATTCTCTAGTTCATTGTCATCCCAATCAAGATCTCTCTTTTCAATCCAAGTATCGTTAGTTGGGTCATAAGCATATACGTCATTCGACGGTTGTCCATTACTATAACCGGTAACAACATATCCTAATCCATTAAGAACAAAAGCTGTGGCACCTTGACGTTTACTACCAATAATACTAGTGATTTTTGTCCACTGCTGTACTTGTGTATCGTACTTATAGAAATCCTTCTGATCGTTCCCATCATAACCTGTTCCTACAAAACCATTGTCTCCAATAGTAAACGCAACAGCGCTATTACGAGGCGAACCTATAAAATCATCTATCGGTGTCCATTGCCCACTAGCGGTATCGTATTTATAAAAATCGTTTAGTCTATAATCACCGTCCCAACCAGTACCTACATAGCCGCTACCGTTTGCAGCGAATGCAACCGCACCTGTACGTGGTACACCTGGAAAGTCTTCGATTTGCGTCCAGCTATTCTTATCTGGATTGTATACCCAAAAATCTTTTAGATAACCATCAGCGTAGTCTTCATTATTTCTGTCATCATCACCGAAACCTAGACCAACATATGCTTTGTTGTCTATGGTGAAAGAGACTGAATTTCCACGAGCAAGTCCATCAAAATCTGACATCTTTACCCAGTTTCCATATAAATCGTCATCGTCTTTATTACACGATGCGAAGCCAACTACAATGATTAATCCAAGTATCCATTTAAGGTTTGCAATCTTCATTCTTTTCATGTTATAAGGTGTATTATTTTGATGCTAAGATACTTGTGAGGTGAGTATGTGAATAATAAAACGGATATAAAACGAGGTATTGTCAACCAAGGATATATTTTTATCTACAAACGTTGATTGCCATCTTAAAATACATTTGTCGACGACAAATTGACTTTCGTAGATAAAATATGGTCTTTGTTTGAGAGTCAAAGTAGACTTGTTTAAAATGTTTCAATAGAGACACTATCCTTAATATTTTTGGTCACAATGTTATACATCACTCCCCTATTTAAATACACACCATCTCTACTTTAAAATGATTGATGTCTTCTATGAAAAGAAATTTTGTTTACACAAAAAGGTATATCGATAGAGGTATTGTATTCTTTTGGATATTGTGTAAACAAAATAGTACAGTAGAACATCAATCATTATAGAGAAAGCGATAGGGATCGCGAAGTGGGGGAGTCGTTATTTGGGAATTTAATTATATCGAAATGCAAAGAAACAATTCAATAATCAGAAAACTATTCTTAGTTCTTTCGTTCCCACTATTTCTATACTCTTGTATAGATGATGGTATGGGTTATGAGTTAGGAGATGATCTAGTGAACGATGATTCAAGAGTAGTAAGAATCGACACAATTGCTATTGATGTCTCTACATTTATGCTTGATTCATTGGTCACAACAAATGCAGAGAGAATCACCGTAGGTAACTTTAATGATCCACTGATTGGTACTACAACCACACAGTCTAGAATACAGTTTATATGTAATTTCTATCCGGCGATGGAACCAACTGCAGTGTTTGACTCTATTACCATGATATTACACTCTGATGGTTACTTCTATGGTGACACTCTTTCGATGCAAGACATCGAGGTATATCCTCTAGAGGAGTTCTTAGATCCGGATGATTATAGCAATGATGCGACCACATTTTATAACACCAATACGATCTATTACAACCCAAATGAACTATTGGGGAAGAAGATATACCGTCCCTCTTTTCGTAAAGATTCAACGGTATCTATACCGTTAGACAAAAAATTGGGGGAGCGCCTTTTTGATTTAGCATATGAGCAGAACGACTCATTGATTAACGCAGAAGAGTTTAAAGATATATTACCTGGTATTGTTATCGTTCCGGGATCTGAGTCCAACCTTGTTGCAGGGTTTGCTGCACCAACAGACTCGATAGGTTCGGGCGAATCACCACCACAAATTGTTGTGTATTATCATGATAGGTTGACCGATGAAGCACTCAATTTTACCTTGCAGTACACTCGTACAGATTATATGTACAACACCTTTACCACTGATTTTAGTGGAGGACCATTGCTTGATCTTATTCACGATAATGAAGTAACTATTCCATCGAGCCAAAGTGGTAATGCATCATTTATCCAAGGGGGAAATGGATTGGTGACACGATTAAACTTTAGTGAGATGAAAGACCTGCAGTATATAGGCCCTGGAATGATTGCTAGTGCCATGCTGACGTTCAAGCCTCTAAAGGGCTCTTTCGATCGCTATAATTACCGATTGCCGACAGTTCTAATACCATATATCGTGGACAAGAAAAACAAGATTCTTGGACAGCTATTAGCCGAAGATGGACAGACTCCTATTCTAGGATACCTGTTTGAAGACTCAGACTATAAAGACAACACCGAATATCGAATCGATATCACCTCTTTCATTAAGAATGAGTTTCGTGAAGATAAAGAGTGGGACCACAGTTTGATTCTCGAACTTTCCTCTTTAGAGCAGAACAGGGCTGTCAATCGCTTGGTGATAGATCATGGAAATCAGAACAATATTGAACTAGTACTGTATTATATAGTATCAGAGTAAGTTTAAACATCTTATTGTATATGTATAAATCAATCATTAAAACTCTATTTGCGATTTTGGTTGCCACAACCATCATCCCCATAGCTTATGCACAGAATAACACTTCGTCTCCTTATTCCATGTATGGCATTGGTCAAACAGGATATGGTATAAACGCCCGTAGTTCTGCCATGGGGGATGTTACTGTCGGGATACGAACACACGAGCGCATTAATCCCAATATGGCTGCATCCTACACCGCTTTGGACAGTGTACGTATCTATTATGATTTTGGGTTGATGGGGGCTTTTACTTATGCAAAAGAGTATGGTGAGAGTGAGAATACTTTTGATGCAAATATCACTTCCATAAACATTGCAACACGTTTCATGAAGCATTGGTATGGAGGCGTTGGTTTCTACCCTCGTTCGTCTGTCGGATACAACATCACAACATACAATACAGTGGAAGGATCTCTTGAGGAGTATCCTACCTATTGGTCGGGTACAGGGGGGCTATCTCAGTTCTATTTCAACAACGCTTTCAGTATCACCGATCGTCTATCTGTTGGGGTCAAACTTACGGTCTATATAGGTCCGATGACCTCTACCAAACAGCAAGTGCTGACAACCAACTCTTCTGTAGAAATCACTACCGATGATATGAACGAAACGTACGCTGGAATCAGCGGAGACTTTTCTGCACAATACATCATCCCCATGAAAGAGAACAAGTTAGTTCTAGCAGGTAAGTTCACCCCGAGCTCTAGTCTATCAGGAGACTACCATCAACAAATTACACATAATTCGAGTAGTTCAGGAGTGGTAGACACCATCAAAAACGAATCCTCTTCGGCAGCAAATATTAACTTACCCAGTTCGTTCTCGGCAGGAGCCAGTTATATGGTAGCAGAGACAATGGTATTTGCATTAGACTACCAAAGGGTAAACTGGGGAGATATCACCTCAAGAAACTCCGATTACGACTATATCAACCAAAATATCTTTAATGCAGGTTTCGAGTATGTCAAAAACCGAAAAAGTCTGAAATACAAAGATCGCATTGCCTATCGTATGGGATTTAAATATGATGATGGTTATCTAAATGTCCACCACAATGAAATAAAAGACTGGTCCGTATCCTTTGGATTGGGGCTACCTATTCAAAGAAGTCTAAGCTACATCGATGTGGCACTAATATATGGACAGCGTGGCTCACATCAAAAAGGAATGATTCTGGAGAACTATGCCAAATGTATGATCACTTTTAGTCTATCTGATCGTTGGTTCCGTAAACGTGTAATTGATTAAAATCAAAAATTAGAGGATGGAAAGATCTATTTTTAGATTTATGAAACAGCCCAAATGGGTATGGCACCTCTTATTCTGGGGGATATACATTCTTCTAATGTATCTATTCATCGTTGGGTTTCGTGATCGTATTCAGCTGCCTTGGTTCAATATGATACCACCAGTTATACAGATCCCCCTATTTTATGTAAACTATTCGTATCTTTTACCAAACTACTTTAACAAACGAACCATTTGGCAATACTTCGTCATCAATATATTGCTCATCACCTTTGTGTTGACCATAACGATAGTATACCATCGATCTTTCTACTTCTCTTTTGGTCCATTCTTTGATCATCACCAACTAAGCTTTCTAGATGTGTTAGCAAAGAATGCAAACTTAATCTTCTCTAACTTTCTATCTTGTTTAACCATTCTCTTTTTTAGCTCCATGCTATATATATACGAAGTAAGAGTCAAAGAAGAGAAAGAAGAGTTAGAATTAAGTCATCAACTCAAGAGATCTCAATTCCAACTATTAAAGACACAAATAAACCCACACTTCCTATTCAATGCTTTGAACAATATATACACCCTGTCGGTAGTAAAATCAGAGAAGACCTCTCAAAGTATTTTAGATCTCTCCTCTCTTCTTCGTTATGTCATTTATGATTGCAACTCCAACTATGTAAGCATTTCTCAAGAAGTCGACTATATTACCCACTATTTGAAGCTCGTAAAGCTGAAAGACGACACCATCAATAATGTACGATTCCACTACAACATAAAGGACGATGTTGGGATTGCTCCAATGCTACTCATCCCTTTCATCGAAAACAGCTTTAAGCATGGTAACTTTGAGGATCCCGACAACGGATTTGTTGATATCGAACTGTTCGCCTCTACCGAAAGAATACATTTTCGTTGCATCAACTCTATTGGTAAAATAAAAAAAATGAAAGATGCAGTAGGAGGAATAGGTGTCAAAAATGTACTGGAACGCCTCGAGTCACTATATGGTGATCGAAGTATTGTAAACATTGAGCACCAAACGAACGTTTATATAGTAGATGTAAAAATTGTATTGATGTTATATGGAGAATCATAGCTGTATTATTGTAGACGACGAACAACTATCAAGACTGCTCATTGAAGGATATCTAGAGAAAGTACCCTCTCTAACTCTTAAAGGTGCATTCAAAGATGCCCAAGAGGCCCTTCTATATCTTCAAGAAGACAAAGTAGACCTTATCTTCCTTGACATTCAAATGCCTATTCTAACAGGCATTGAGTTCATCAAATCTCTAAATTATAGTCCTCAGGTGGTGTTTATCACTGCTTATCCTCAATATGCCATCGAAGGATATGAACTAAACATCGTAGACTATCTACTAAAACCCGTATCATTCGACCGTTTCCTAAAAGCGGTCGTGAAAGCACAAGACCAGATTCGTTTGGTTCAAAGTGTCACCCAAATTCCTTCAGCCCTCTCGGACCTAGACACCGACACAACAAAACACCTGATGGTCAAAAGTGAACACCGTATCTATCGTATTGCTTACGATGACATACTCTATATCGAAGGGTCACGTGAATACCTTATTATCCATACCAATAAGGATAAAATAAGTACACTCATGTCCTTCAAAAACCTCCTTGAGGCACTTCCAACCAATCAATTCATCCGTGTCCATAAATCATTTGTCGTACATAAAGACAAAGTCAAATCACTATATGGAAACCAACTTGAGATCGGCGATGCCCGAATCCCTATCGGCAAGATGTATAAAAACGATGTGTTAGACAACCTGTTTTAACCCTATAATTTATAGAGTCTCTCATAGCTCGATAAACTCAATGCATATGGAAGCGACACCACACCCATCTACTGTCGCTTCCCATTCCCTACTATTTATTATCTTTAGGTTCTAATATCTAAAGACAATGAACAAACTCTCTCTTTACGACACCCTCGGAATGTTCTTCCCCGGTGCAATGTTGCTATATGGTCTTCAGTCCATCAATAAAAACTGGAACTTCTATATCCTCCAAATCGAATGGAAAGAATCGCTTATTCCTGTCGCTTTGGCCTCTCTTCTATTGGGTGCCATTCTTTTTGCATTCAGCTTCTTTCTGGTAAAGTGCAAATACTTTCGCAAGGTAAGCCAACTCTATAAACCCGTAGGAGAAATATACTACAAAGGGGATGTCTCTACGTTGTGGGATGCTGAATTTCTAAACACAATCCAAGGAAAACAGCATAAAAAAGTCCATTTCTATTCTAAGCAAGCCTATATGCAGTCCGATGACACCCAAAAACAAAATGCTATTAGACAACAAGAGGATCTTTACGACTATGCCTACTACCTCTTAGAACATGAAGGCAAAAATGGGAGTGTGCTATCGAATCACTCGCTCTACTTCTTCTTTCGTCAATCTTTTATTGCCGTAGCCATCCTTGCTCTCCTCTCTGTGATTCTCTCTTTGGTATCCCTAGCTACCCATGTCGATCCCAACTGTTCTATATGGGGCATACTACCTGTTTCGATACTATTACTACTTCTATTCAGTTGGCTTGGGCAACACTATCGCAAGCGCATGGTACACAATCTCTATTGGAGTTATTTTATCTATCTTGAAAAACAATATCAAACCATTAACCCTTAAATTATTCCTTATCTTATGAACGATAAAACATCTCGTAACACAAGCAGTAAGAAGTCCGTTCTGACCGATAAAAAGGCTAAAAGGAAATATACCATCTATTTCAATTTGGCAATACTACATGCCGAAAGCGCCATCGACGAAATACGTCAACAAACCGCTCTCGGTGCGGATGATGGAAAACGATTCAAAACCCTTTATAGCTCCAATATGGCCCTAAGCGACAAAGAGAGATTGTTTGGTGCTATCGAGAACTATTTCCCTATTCTTTTCCCCATAAGAGCCTTTTACGAGAAAGATAAACGAACAACTGAATCTAGTATCCATGACAAGGTAATAACTGCTTTAGATCAAATATTTGACTATCTGAAATCCTATCGACACCAATGTAGTCATTTCGGTTATAATAAAGATATCTCTGACCAAAAAGAGGGCCTCGCTACACTTCTTCCTTTTCTTTTTGGTGCTGCCATCCTGCGCGAAAAAAACAAACGTGTCGACCCCGTTGCTTGTCCCTATCCCTTTTCGAATGCACAAAGAGACGATTTCGAGATGGAGGTCGCTGAAATTCGCAAGAAATATCCCCATATGACCGATATGGATGTGCGCGAAGAGTTCTTAGAAGAACAGATCGAATTTTTTGCGAACCATAAATTCGATATCCCAAAATGCTGCAATGGAAAGAGAGACCCCAAAAAGTCTCTCGGTGTAGAGGAACTATTTCTACTGGTGCAATTTCTCGATAAAAAGAAAGCCGAAGAATTATTGAGTCAGGAAATGGGATTTAAAAACACTTCTACGATCTATTACCAATTCACACGTTGGGCATTCACGACCTACTGCTTCCGTGGGCTACGCAACAAAGTGGCCTCCCATCACGAAAACATCCGTATTCCTTTGATGATGCAGATGATCGACTATCTCAGCTGTGTGCCTGATGCCCTCTATCGCCACCTTACCGAAGCCCAAAAAGAGGAGTTCGTTATGGACTTAAACGACTATATCTCTCCCGAAAGAGGGGAAGACCATAAAGATAAGTTGGTGTCCCACCTTGTGGTGCGAAAACGTTACGAAGACAAATTTCCCTATTTTGCTATACGTTTTATCGACGAAGTAATTCGTCCCGAAGGAATCCGTTTTCAGGTCTACGCAGGCAACCATCTAAAGGATCGTCGTGAGAAAGATATCGATGGCAAAGTCCTGTCTCGTGAGATAAAAACGCCCATCTATCTCTTCGAACGTCTCTCCACGGTATGTCAAAAGAAGGAGGCGATGCACCCCTCCAAAGACGATACCGCCAAATTAGAGCTATTCCCTAATCCTTCCTACCATATCGATAAGGGAATGATCTACCTTGCCATAAAGGGTAACAAGAAGAAAAGTAGTGATGCAACAAAACCCAATGACAACTATTATGGCAGCAGTCTAAAAAACGATCTCCGTCATCAATTGAGTGATCCCAATTCACAAAAATGGCACTGGACGCCCTGCTCTATCTCTATCCACGATCTTGTGGCATGGCTTTTTATGTTGCTAAAACAGCCGCAAGGAAAACAGAACGGCGCTTCGGAAGCATGTTTTATGTCTTGGATACATGGCCGCAGCATGGCGTTAAATCATTTAATCAAGAACCCAGAGAGTGGTGCGCAGGTAGGCTCCGATGAGATAAAAGGACTCGAAAGGGATGTGAAGTGTTGTAAGACGTATATCAATCTGCTCTCTTGGGAAAGATGGAAAAAACAGCACAAGCCTACCAACCTATCTGATGATATCGATAAAAAAGCGTGTATTAAAGAACTTCGTTCACGTATCGCAGATCGCCAACAACGTTTGACGGAGGTCGAAAAGAAAAAATTCTTGCCTAGTCGTATCAGAGGAGAGAGGGCTTCGTGGACTGCCGACCAATTGGTTCGTTGGATGCCCAAAACCGTTCGAAGCCAATGGAAAGGCTACCACCATCGAGAACTCCAAGCCTTATTGGGGGCAAAATATTTTACCTTAGGTTCGGTAAACCATCTCTATTGGGGGGTATGGAATACTGAAACCGCTACCACATCTTGGAGAGCCCAATTGCTCGCATCCTTTAAAGGAACCGATTTTATCACTTTCTACCGCTCTTTTCTCAAATTTGAGATCGATCAACTTAATCTATTTGTCCAAGACCTAGATGGTGAGGTCACCTTAAAAGATCCATTATTCGAATATCTTCGTCCCAAACGTTTTAAAGCCACCAGCTACCTGAACTACCTAAAACAGTTGCAACAACAAGTTCCTGCGCTTCCTCGTGGACTGTTCGACGACAAACCAACCTACCGCTCTAAAGCGTCTGGGCTTCGCATCGATACCGATCCACAAGCATATGCCGAATGGTTTGTCGAAACCTATCGCTACAATAAAGCAGACTACCAAAGTTTCTACGACAAGCTGCCCGAATCGATCATGATCTCTTCTGACGAATTAAAGAAGCTCCGAAACCAAGACGTACATAAAAACAAAAGCGACCAAGAGCTACAAAAAAAGTACCAATACCAGGAGATGTCCAAAATACGAAAAGAGCAAACCAAAGACCAGGCGATATGGTGGATGGTCAAACACCTGCTTCTCGAAACGACGCATGCCGACAATGCAGATGCATCGACAATAGCGGAGCTGCCACTTCGAAAAGTGTATATCACCCCTTCCCAAAAGGCCGACGAAAAAAAAGAAGCACAAAAACAGTCCGTAAGAGCCAAAGGAGACACTCAGGAGAATCGCATAAAACACACCAGCCTCTATCGTTTAGAGATCCCTGTCGACTCCCATAGCGATAAGAAAGTGCAACTGGGCGACCTATTAGACTATCGTGCCAAACGACGTAATCCATTGATCGCCACCCTGCAGAGCTACGACCCAAATCGATATTGGGACAACCAAGCTCTCGACAACGAGCTATTCAGTGGAGATAACTCATATCTAACCATCCAAAGAGACGTAATCTGGGAAAAACTCTTCGAATTCGAAGAGCAGCTATTAATACGCTATCGAAACAAAAAAGGTTATTCGAAATCCGTCTATCCCGAAGAATTTAAACACAACGGAAATCCCCATTTTAAAACCATGCTCTTTGCCTTCTGTGGCGACAAAATCGACACAACATTTAAACAAAGCGTAGATGCCATTCTCAAAGACGAGACACCCACGGAGAATCGAACCTTCAACCCACCCGAAAAACACCTGCTGACTGCAATACTATTACGAAATAAATTTGCCCATTCCCAACTTCCGAGCTTTATGCAATGGCAGAAACTCGAGGAAATAGGTGCCGTAAAGCACCAACGCAATACCACCTACAGTCGCAGTTTGTCCACGGCACTTAATACGTCCATAAACCGTTTATATAAAAAATTAACATAATTCGATAGGATAGAAAAAATGACCTTATAATATGAAAATGACAAATAAAAACCCTATTTTTATTTTGTTGAAATGGGCATTAAAACCCATTGAATGGATACAATTCATAAGTAGGTTGGGACATACCTGTTTTTGAAAGGTATTCACAACGGCTCCGTATTTTGTTCTGTTTTCGTTCATGTTGGGACATACCTGTTTTTGAAAGGTATTCACAACTGATAATTAAGAAATAAAAAATGATTAACTGTTGGGACATACCTGTTTTTGAAAGGTATTCACAACCAATTATTAATATATACAAATAAAAGCAAAGTTGGGACATACCTGTTTTTGAAAGGTATTCACAACTGGCTATCTATATTTTGTAGATCTCTCATAGTTGGGACATACCTGTTTTTGAAAGGTATTCACAACGAGGTTATATGATAAAATGTCAGGTATTGTGTTGGGACATACCTGTTTTTGAAAGTTATTCACAACGCGAAGTGTGCGTATTACTTCGCTTATGTTGTTGGGACATACCTGTTTTTGAAAGGTATTCACAACGATAGAGTTGAGCATATCCTTTATGCCTTTGTTGGGACATACCTGTTCTTGATTGGTATTCACAACAAGGTATATATGTGCAAATCCCCTCTTTTTGTTGGGACATACCTGTTTTTGAATGGTATTCACAACGTACGTGATCAATGATTTTCCTAGAGAGCAATTGGTATCTTTAGCGAATTTTCTTTCCGCAGAGATGAGGTCGTTTTACTATCAATTGTATCTTCATATTGGTATATTATGAAGTTGTCAATCGGTTATCGTCCACTTGGTTTCTATTTGACACGGAGTTAAGATCTACTTAATCCGTCCTTAGTTCGTCTCAAATCCATCCCTAATCCGTCTATCATTTATCCTTTCCCTATGGTTTGTTCATGGTTCACCCATCCAAAACGTTAAATCGATGGAGGAACCATGGGCCAAGGATGGATAAACCATGGTTAAAGGACGGATTAAGTACGGATTAGGGATGGATTAGGGACGAATTAAGTAGTGGTTAAACAGTTGTTGAGCAGTTGTTGAGCAGTTGTTGAGCAGATGGGGGGGGGGGGTTGGCGGGGGGGAGTCGTTTGGGGTATGTTGGATTTATTTATAGCTGATTTGGTTGACGACTTATGAAGGGAGTGGAGAGGGATGTGGTGATAAGGAGAAGCGTGATAAGGTGGTGCTATAGCAGAGGGGGGAAACGAGGTGCAGGGAAGGAGGTTGGAGTGGGAATGATAACGAAACAGCCATAAGATCGCAGGTTGTACGTTCTTATGGCTGTTTGTCTGTGCACCTTTTGGAAATTATATTTCACGTAAGGTGGTTATTCTGCTTGGGTTTGGAACGAATTCACATGAAACGTTATCGTCTAGGAGGACGCACTTGGTATGGCGCTTTTACTTTTCCTTTGGCGATATTCATCAGTTTCGATTTGATGAAGCGTTTACGGATGGCTGAGCAGTGATCTACGAACATTTTTCCGTCTAGGTGGTCATATTCGTGTTGGATGACGCGTGCCGCAAATCCTTCGTATGTTTCATCATGGAAATTCCACTCTTCATCATAGTACTGGATTCGGATATGGCCAGGGCGAGTTATGTCTTCACGAATACCTGGAACGCTAAGGCATCCCTCTTCCATTGATTCAAGTTCCCCACTACGCTCTACAATCAGTGGATTGATCAGTGCTTTTTTGAAATCTTTCAGTTGAGGGTCTTCATCGGCTAAGATGGTTGCATCGACTACAAAAAGGCGGATGTTCAATCCTACCTGTGGAGCTGCAAGACCTACACCTTCGGCATTATACATTGTTTCGAACATATTTTCGATAAGGCCATTCAATTTTGGATAGTCCTTATCTATCTCAGGAGTCACTTTTCTTAGAACAGGATCTCCGAATAGTGTGATAGGTAGTATCATATGTCTAATCTATTTTTTCGATTCCATATAGGATTGAAGAATAATGGTTGCGCTCACGGCATCCACTGTAGCTTTATCTTGTCGTTGTTTCTTTTTAAGCCCCGCATCGATCATTGCACGGAAAGCTAAGTTCGAAGTGAAACGCTCGTCGTGTTGTTCTATCGGCATATCGGGAAACTTCTTAATGAAGTTTTTGATGAATGGATTGATATACTCTACCGATTGAGAGGGCTGTCCATTGTTTTGTAGTGGATATCCAATGACCACTTTTTCGACCTCCTCTTGTTTGAAGTAATTCTCTAGGAATTTTATCACTTCATGTGCAGGAACCGTAGTGAGTTTATTGGCGATGATCTGCATTGGATCGGTCACCGCAATACCCACTCTTTTACGACCATAGTCTATTGCTAATATTCTTCCCAAAATCTTTTTTTTGCAAATATAGTTGAATTGTGAGATTGTCGGAAGTAATTAAATAAGATTTTTTACTCTTTTACTGTTGTGTTACAGCGATTTCTATTAACATAAGTCTGTTTGTATGATGAATGTCGTACTTTATAAGGGGTTTGTGAGGTATGACAATAAGTGATATTTAAAGGATTTTATTAAAATAAATTATGGTAAATGGGTAATTTGTTGTGATATTGTTTGCAAGGGTTCTTTTTTTTTTATTCTTTCGTATTTACAAGGGTTTAGGTAACATAATAAGGATTACTTGTAGGTATATGTAAATATATTTTGTCCCTTGGTAGAGTTGAAAATATGGTCTTTCATTATCAAAATAGTCGTGCCATTATGAAGATTTTTACTTTTATCGGTATCCTCGTTTCTATCGTGATGATTTCATCATGTAGTTTGTTGCGCAGCAACAAAGGATTCACTCCGATTGAGGCTTTTGCAGGAGATACCTTACAGTATATAAAGACGAACTTCGACAATCGAAAGGAAGCTTATGTTGGTAAGAAATTTAAATACTTTTTGAAGGATATCAATGTTCCATTGAACTCATATTTCGCTGATTTTGTATTTAAAGGTGAGATGGGTTGTGAGGGAGTATCTTTCTTTGTGAATGAAAATGTGGATGGTAATGGTGGTAGTAAACCGATTATTGTTCATGTGAAGTGGGATAGTCTTCTTTCCAGTGATGAGCCTAGTCGTATGGAACGCGATAATGGTCAAACTTGGACAAAGCAAGAGTCTGGATTCTATAAAGATATTATCATTAAAGATATCTGTACTACAGAGTGGGGTACGTGTACCGAGTGTGCCAAATAGCAACAGTTTGTAGGATAAATTAGATCCTATATTAATATATTTTAGAGAAGGCTCTTCTACTTTGTGGGAGGGTCTTTGCTTGTTATTATATTGATATATCTAGTATATGGACACCATATCCGGCTTTATGATTCCGATCTAGAGTTCAGCGTTCCGAGCGTTTGCAATAATCCTGATCCTACCTCCGGCTTAATGATTCCGATCTAGAGCTCAGTGTTCCGGGCGTTTGCAATAATCATGATGCTACCTCCGATTTTCTGATTCCGATCTTGAGCTTAGCGTCCCAGCGTTTGCAATTGTCCTGACACCGTATCTGGTTAGATGCTGCCATTCAACGGGATGTACTAACGGCTTTTAAAGGTTGTGTATTTACTATATCTTGGCTATAATATGTAGTGCTATGATTGTATGGTCGGTGCAGATCTAACTTTTGATTGAAGATTGTGGAGGAGAGTGTATTATATCTGTAGGGGGAATCCTTTTCGTTTTACTCTTTAAGATGCCCTCAGATTATAAGTCAAAAGAAAGGCCATATCTTTAATTTAGATATGACCTTAGACTTTTCATTCTATCCTTCCATAATGGAAAGATAGATGATTCTCTTTTCAGAGGCTATTTTTGCTATTTGTTCTGAATCTTGAATGTTCCATAACTGTTTCCTTCCATGATCCTTACGATAAAAAAGTTTGGAAGTTCATCTAGTTTATCAATGAATGTCTGCTCGCTATTTTTGATGTTCTCGGTATGTATTTGAGCACCTTGAAGGTTAAAAATAGAAATTGTATATTTTTTAGCAAACTCTAGACCATCCACATGCAGTTGTCCCATAGATTTGTATGTTCTGATCGATGAACGCTCTAATAGGTTGTTACTAGAGGTGTTGGTTGATGTAACAGATTTAATTTCGGAACGTATTCCATCGGTATCTTCCAAAAACATATATAAATATAGGTCTTGGTCGCTGGTTTTTGCATGAGAGATTAATTGATTTTGTCCTTGATTGACATTTACAACATCTTTAGCGACAGGGTCTGTTGCTTTTTCGATATACTGTGTTGTGATGTTTTCTACCGGTGCATTCGTGTAGATATAGTAAAGCTTACCACTTTTTTGCGGCGTCGCATCTGCCGATAGAATTACATCGGTTCTAGTGATATTTGTAATGTCTATTTTGTTCTGCATCTCATATGCAATCACCTGGTCTATATGTACTGCCTCGTAGGTATGATCCGAAAATAATTGAATACGTAACTCTAGGGTATTAATATCGATATTATGGATTTCGAAGTTGAACTTCTTTGCCGTGGTGTTGTCCGAATATTGGGTGTTCACATCGGCATCGATAATGCCATTCATATCTAGGTCTGTTCCTATTTTCCCAAAGTTAGGGTCTGTTGCAGCCGCTTCGCTACTCCATTTCGTACCTATAAGTTGACCGATGGGTTGATAGTTGCCATCTTTGTCCTTATACTCTAGTTTTACAAAATCAAGTTCTTCGAACTTGTTTGCTGGAGAGAAAAGGGTTCCCAGAAGAAATGAGCAGTGGATCGACTTGATTTTGTCGGTGCGAGTTACTGGAGCAAAAGTCACCTCAATTGGTTCTCCTGAAGCATTGTGTAGGTTGGCACCTGCTAATAGGTATGCTTCATGTGTACCAAATATTCGTCCTTCTTTTGCATAGTATTTGTTCATGCTACTTAATTGGTAGCGGTTAAAGTAATCTTTGTTCGAAAGATCGTGTGTGTAGCTCAATTGGTATGTCTCTAGAGAAGGAGCATTTTCGAAGCTTTCGTTGATAAGAATAGGGCTGTTAGCTTCTTCCATTGTCACCTCATTTTTCATTCCATGTGCTGTAGAGAATTTAATGACTGTTTTTTTACTATCTCTTGATACTAATTCACAGTTCTTATGGTCTCCTACAAAGTGTAATGATCCATTGAGTGTTATTATCCCGTCTCCATATTGACTTGGACTTGTTGTCAAAACTTTGTCTACTTTTAGACGTATATCAGGATCAGTATAACTTATTTTGTAACGACCAACGTTTATCTTCTTTGTTAGTATCAAACAAGCTCGACTTGCATTGGTAACTAATTCATTATTCAGTGATGCTGCGTTAAAGAAACAGTATCCTTTTACGTTTTCAGCTGGTGCATTGTAGACATGGTAGTTGGTTGTCGCTTGTTCTACTATATATGTTTTGTCTTCCGATGCCATTTTGATTGCAAATTTCTGCATCTCTTCAATGGTGGTGTTAGGCAGAATGACATACTCATAGGTTTGCGTTTTTGGTGCTTTTCCGTGGTTGATTACCGCTACGGCAAAATCACCTGTGGTATCTAATCTAAGGTTGTTTGACTTAGAGTTTTGTGTTTGCTTTCGTATCTCAATTGATTGTCCTGATTTGATCCAGTAACCGTTGTTATTTGTATCAATGATCCAATGAGGATTGTCTCCTGTTAGATCTTGAGTGTAAGGGAACGAAGTGATCTCATTGCCATCTACTACAATTCTTTGCGCCTTTGACGACAGTTGGTTCTGGAATATTGCAGTCTCTGTTCTATAGGTTGCATTATCATTAGAGATGTTGGTCCCTTTACATACCACATAGCGATCGAAAGCAAATACCGATTTGTCTGCTTGATGGGAAGGTACAAATTTAGGAGTGTTCTCTTCTCTTAGTAGCATACCAAATAGGCCATACTGATTATCTAAATTCGCGTAACCAGTGAATGCCATAGTCCCTCGTTGAGAGTGTGACCCTGTAGCCATATGGTCGCCTCCTTTGTATGATTCTAATTGGTCGAACGGAAGGTGTACGAAGGTTGCACCAGGTGCTCTGTTCCAATCCCATCCATTTTCGTTGTATCCATTGTTGGCATTGGTCGCACTGGAACCATTTAGTACTTGAACCGTACCGTAACTTTGGTAACGTCCATATCGGTTGTCTGTTTCATAAATCTCTGATCCAAAGGTGTATTTGTTGTATCCTTTGATAGATACTAACCAGTTGTCGCGACGATATACCCCAAACGCAGAGTAGTTATAGGTGAAAGCTCCTTGATAAGGTTTTCCCGTAGTCACTCCTGCTGCAACGATGGCCTTACGTGAAGAGGTGTTACGAGGTTCAAAACGAAGATATTGAGCACCTACTTCGTCCCATATTTGTGCATCTGTATATGGGTTTCCTGCTTCAGCGAGGTATCCCATTGCATAGATGGTCCCATTCGATATCTGTCCGTTCGTTTCAAGTGGATGTCGACCCGATACACCAAGGCCCCATGACCTTTTTTGACTGTATCTAATCATCGCCCTCATTCCTTCCCACATATGGATTCTGGAATCATTAGAAAGACCAAAAGGGGTGTTTCGAGTTAAGTTAACATATTTTCCTAGTCCACTAAATCCTCCTACTGCATATGCTGGATATAGCGCCCCATGGTGGTAAGATGATCCGTCTACTTTTATTCCTCCAATGGTACCATTGGAATATTTAAGAGACTCATCCATCCATCTTTTCATCTCTAGAAGATTACGA
>JAONJW010000010.1 GCA_028377305.1 Prolixibacteraceae bacterium
TACGACGCTATTTTTGTATTAAGTAAATATTAAATAATGCTCCATTATATTAATCTCATGGAGGTAATAAGTTCGAAGTTAAGTGTAATCAGGTCTAACAAACGGCCCAATTAACTAATAGCAATATGAGGACAAAACCAAAATTATCTTTTTGGCAGATATGGAATGTCAGCTTTGGGTTTTTAGGAATCCAAATGGGGTTTGCTCTGCAAAGTGCAAACGTAAGTAGAATTCTATCCAACCTAGGAGCAGACTTACATTCACTACCTATTTTTTGGTTGGCAGCTCCATTGATGGGGCTTATCGTTCAGCCCATTGTAGGAGCAGCATCTGACAGAACATGGAATAGATTTGGGCGAAGAGGTCCTTATATTTTAGGTGGTGCGATTGTAGCAACTCTTTCTATGTGGCTTATGCCTAATGCATCATTGGTTGTAAGTTTGATTCCAGCATTAGTCTTTGGAGCTTTGATGTTTGCATTCATGGATGGATCATTTAATATTACGATGCAACCTTTCCGTGCGTTGGTTGCCGATATGGTGCCTGAAAAACAGAGGACTTTAGGATATTCCGTTCAGAGTTTTCTTATCAATGCAGGAGCTGTAATTGGGTCGATTCTTCCTTATGTATTAACCAATGTATTAGATGTTGCCAATGAAGCACCTGATGGTGAGGTTCCAGCCTCAGTAATTTGGTCGTTCTACATTGGAGGTGCAATTCTTCTAGTTTCTGTTATATGGACCGTTTTCAGAACTAAAGAGTACAACCCTAAAACTTATTGTGAACAAAACGGTTTAGATCACGACCAGTGGATAAGTGAAAAGAATGAGAAGAAGAGTTTTGGTCAAAACTTATCCGAATTTGGTGGATTAATGAAGAAGATGCCAAAAACCATGATGCAATTAGCCATTGTTCAATTTTTCTCATGGTTCGCATTATATATTATGTGGGTTTATACCACATCAGCAGTATCACAACATGTTTGGGGTACAGCTATCAGTGATACAAGTTCAAGTGCATACCAAGAGGCAGGTAACTGGGTAGGTGTAATGTTTGGTGCCTATAGTCTTTTTGCCGCAATATTCTCGATGTTAATGACTCGCATAGCAAATGCGATAGGTCGTAAGACCACCTACATGGTCAGCTTGCTTCTTGGAGGTATCGGGTATATCTCGATGTTCTACATCACGACTCCCAATGCACTTATTTTCTCTATGATCGGAGTAGGTATTGCATGGGCAGCAGTTTTAGCGATGCCATATTCTATTCTTTCGGAAGCACTTCCTGCAGATAAAATGGGGGTTTATATGGGGATATTCAATTTCACCATTGCAGGACCACAAATTATATCAGGTTTACTCGGAGGAGCAATATTGTCTTCATTATTTGGCAATCAAGCAATCTATATGATGATCATATGTGGTGTTTCCATGTTATTGGCAGCAGCAGCTGTAAGTTTCGTAAAAATTCCTAAGCAACAAAATTAAAGGGTGATAAAATGGTACAAATAAAAGCTTGTTTATTCGATTTAGATGGTGTGATAGTAGATACTGCTAAGTACCACTACATTGCATGGAAAGAGTTAGCTAATGAGTTAGGTTTCGATTTCACAGAAGATGATAATGAGAGACTAAAAGGGGTGAGTAGAATGCGCTCTTTGGACATATTGTTAGAAATTGGAAACAAAACGCTAACTGAAGAGGAGAAGCTTCACTATGCAGAAAAGAAGAATACGAACTATGTTTCTTACATCCAGAAGATGAAAGAAGATGAGATTCTTCCGGGTGTAACAACATTCTTAAATATACTACGAGAGAACGGTATAAAGATCGCTTTAGGATCGGCTAGTAAAAATGCTCCTTTAATTCTTACCCAAATAGGATTGACCTCATACTTTGATGAGATAGTAGATGGAAACAGTGTGTCGAAAGCAAAACCAGATCCTGAGGTGTTCACAAAAGGGGCTTCGTTGTTAGGTGTTCCTGCGGAAGAGTGTGTCGTTTTTGAAGATGCCGTAGCAGGGATCGAAGCTGCTAAAGCAGGTGGCATGTTTTGTATTGGTGTAGGAGATCAAGAGACATTGTCAGAAGCAGATTTTGTGATCAAAGGTTTTGAAGAGATGAGCTTGGATCGTCTTAAGTTTTAAGGGTAACGAAAGAAAAAGAGATTAGATATGAAAGATTTTATCATACATGATAATTGGAAAGTAATTGAGGACCAATATCACCCAGAATGGAATGAGATTAGCGAGAGTTTAATGAGTCTTGGAAATGGACGCATGGGAGGTCGCGCTAATTTTGAGGAGAAATTTACAGGAAAGACCCTACAAGGAAACTATGTAGCAGGTGTTTACTATCCAGATAAAACTCGTGTGGGTTGGTGGAAAAATGGATATCCTGAGTACTTCGCTAAAGTTCTTAATGGAGCAAATTGGATTGGTATCGATGTCACTATTGGTGATGAAAATCTAGACCTAGCAACTTGTGAAGTATTGGATTTCCACAGAGAGCTTGACATGAAAGAGGGACACTTGGTTCGTCGTTTCACAGCGAAGCTTCCTAGTGGTAAAATCGTAGAAGTACATGCACAACGTTTTATGAGTATTGTAGACTCTGAAACAGGTGCCATTAGATATAGTATTAAGGCTGTAAACTTCTCTGATCGTATCACAATTAAACCTTACGTGGATTTCGACGTAATGAACAAGGATACAAACTACGATGAGAAGTTTTGGGATGAAGTGGAGAAGCAAGTCACTACTAGCGAAGGGTATATTACCGCAGAGACAAGAAAAACGCTATTCCACGTCACTTCTGGTATGAAATTCCAGATCTTTATAGATAAAACGAAATTAGATTTTAGTGCTGACCTAGAAGAGCGTAACAAATATATTGCAAACATCGTTTCTCAAGATATTAAAGAGGGACAAACTTTTACTATTGAAAAGTTTGGTGTAAATCTTTCATCAGAATATACTTCGAAGAGTGAATTGATGAACAATGCAAAGCAGTTTTTGCATAAAGCTTTCGATAAAGGATTCGACCAGATGCTTAAAGAGCACAAAGATGCTTGGGCAGTTAAATGGGAGACGAGTGATGTAATTATCGAAGGTGATGCTGCTGCACAACAAGGTATTCGTTTTAATATCTTCCAGTTGAACCAGACATATACCGGTGAGGATCCACGATTGAATATTGGACCTAAAGGGTTTACTGGAGAGAAGTACGGAGGAAGTACATATTGGGATACTGAGGCATACTGTTTGCCATTCTATTTGGCAACAGCTCCAGAAGAGATTTCAAAGAACCTTCTTCTTTTTCGTCATAAACATTTGGATAGAGCTATTGAAAATGCAGGTAAATTAGGTTTTACTAATGGTGCTGCACTATATCCAATGGTTACAATGAATGGAGAAGAGTGTCACAACGAGTGGGAGATTACATTTGAAGAGATTCATCGTAATGGAGCAATTGCTTTTGCAATTTATGAATATATCCGCTACACTAATGACTTTGAATATCTAGCTCCTCATGGATTTGAAGTATTGCTAGGAATCTCTCGTTTTTGGGCACAACGTGTGAATTGGTCAAACCACCTTAACAAGTATGTGATGTTAGGAGTAACTGGACCAAATGAGTACGAAAACAATGTGGATAACAACTACCATACGAACCGTTTGGCTCAATGGACACTTAAATATACGAAAGAGGTTGTTGACTACTTGAAAGAGAGTCATGCTGCAGAGTATGAGACACTAAAAGAGAAGTGGAACTTCGATGAAGCAAAAGAGGTAGAGAAGTGGTTACATATTGTTGATAACATGCATTTCCCTTATGATGAGACTCGTCAGATCTACCTTCAGCAGGATAACTTCTTAAACAAAGAGATTGTCCCTACGGCAGAGATGGGAGAGGTTAATCGTCCAATTAACCAGAAATGGTCTTGGGATAGAATTCTTCGTTCTTGTTATATCAAGCAAGCTGATACGCTTCAGAGTCTATACCTTTTCGAAGATGAGTTTGATACAGAAACGATCAAAAGACACTTTGATTTCTATGAACCAATTACAGTTCATGAATCGTCTTTATCACCATGTATCCATAATATCTTAGCGGCAAAAATTGGTAATCATGACAAAGCTTATGAGATGTACCTTCGTACTGCTCGTTTAGACTTGGATGATTATAACAACGATACAGAAGATGGTCTACACATCACTTCGATGGGTGGAACCTGGATGGGATTCGTTATGGGATTCGGTGGTTTCCGTGCAAGAAACAACCGTCTTATCCTTAACCCATTCTTACCAAAAGAGTGGAAAGGCTATAGCTTTAAAGTTAACTTCAGAGGTGCACACCTTAAAGTTCAAGCTACTCACGACAATATCATCATTGAAAATATCTCTGATGTACCATGTGAATTGACTGTATTTGACAAAGAGTATACTTTAGCTGGAAACGATACGCTAAAGTTGTAATATACCTATTTTAATAAACCCTATCCTCCTTCTCTTGTTATAAAAGAAGTGAGGTATAGGGTTTATTTGCATTAAAAAATACATACAGAGATGAAAAGAAAAAATATATTATGCCTACTTCTATCCTTCTTTGTTAGCTTTAATCTTATCGCAGCAAAGCCTAAATTGGATAGAGTAGAACCGATGTTTTGGTGGGCAGGGATGCATAATCCCCATCTACAATTGATGGTACATGGTCAAGATATTGCCTTAACTCAGGTGTCCATCAATTACCCAGGAGTGGAGATAAAAGGTGTTACTCAATTAGATAGCAAGAACTATATTTTTATTGATTTAAACATCTCCAAAGATGCTAAAGCTGGGGTGTTTGATATTCTTTTTAAGCAGAAGAATAAGGTTATTGCAAAATATGCTTATGAGCTACGTTCTCGTGAAGCTGGTTCCGCTATGCGAGAAGGTTTCAACACCAAAGATGCGCTCTATCTAATTATGCCTGACCGCTTTGCGAATGGGAATACCTTCAATGATAATATCAAAGTTATGCGAGAGAACCTTAACCGTGAGAACTCTTTAGGGCGTCATGGTGGAGATATCGCAGGTATAGTAAAGAACTTAGACTATATTATCGATCAAGGATACACTGCGATTTGGTTAAATCCCGTGATTGAAAACGATATGCCAGCCAACTCATATCATGGCTATGCAGTGACTGATTTTTATCAAATTGACCGTCACTATGGTTCAAACGAAGATTATAGGACTTTTGCAAAAGATGCTAAAGACAAAAACATTAAGTTGATCATGGACATGATCTTTAACCATTGTGGTGCATTACACTGGTGGATGAAAGATCTCCCATCGAATGATTGGATCAACAATATGCCTGAAGGGGTAGATATGGCTAAAATTGAATATACAGACGAGGCCATGAATAAAATGGACAAGTCTGCATTTACCATTACAACCCATAGAAAGACAGTAATCCAAGACCCTCATGTGGCAAAAGGAGATCAAGATCATATGGTAGATGGATGGTTTGTTCCTTCTATGCCAGACCTAAACCAAAAGAATCCATATGTTGCTAGATATCTTATCCAAAACTCGATATGGTGGATAGAGTATGCTCATCTTGCAGGTATCCGTATGGACACTTACCCATACCCTGACAAGAACATGATGGCACAATGGAATAAAGAGGTGTTGGAAGCATATCCAAACTTCACGATTGTAGGAGAAGAGATGTTCTTTGATCCATCTATCGTATCATACTGGGAGGGAAATGAAGCCAATAAAGATGGTTATATCCCTTACACACCTTCAATGATGGACTTCCCTCTTCAAGGTGCATTGTGTCAAGGATTCACTGAAGAAGAAGGTTGGGAAAATGGGTTAATGAGAATTTACTTAACGTTAGCCAAAGACTTTCTTTATAGCAATCCATATAACCTTGTTACTTTCCCAGATAATCACGACCTATCTCGTTACTACTCAGTATTGAATAAAGATCTAGATCTTTGGAAAATGGGGATAGCAACAGTACTTACAACAAGAGGTATCCCTCAGATATTTTATGGGACAGAGACGTTAATGGAAGGGTTTGCTCATGATGGACATGGTAAGATGAGGGCAGACTTCCCTGGTGGTTGGAGTGGTGATAAGGTCAACGCTTTCACAGGAGAAGGTCTAAATAAAGATCAAAAAGATGCTCAAAAATATATCCGTACACTATTAAAATGGAGAAAAGGATCTAAGGCGATCACTGAAGGTAAACTTATTCACTTTATCCCAGAGAACGGCATATACCTATATTCTCGTTATACTGATAGTGAGAGAGTCGTAGTCATTCTAAATAAGAATGAGGAGGCTAAAGATGTGGATCCACTACGTTATGAACAAGTACTAAAAGGTTTTACAAAAGGACATTCTGTACTTGATAATAAAGAGGTGGATGTGACAACTCCTATCCACATCGACGGAAAGAGTGTAATAATTCTTGAACTTCACTAAACATAGCATAGAGAAGAAGGCATTTTAGTGGTGTTTTCTTCTCATCTTTTCAAGGTGAAAACCATTATACGTCAACAGATGACATCTATGAGAAGGGGGTTGAATTTGCAGCAATGCATTCAACCTTTTTTTGTATCTAAAAGAAGGATTACAAAATTCCCATCAGTCAATCCGTTGTATTCAGAATACTGGTAATACCAATTGGTATCATACGATTATTTAAACCATATAGATACACTATCTTATGAAAAAAATTCATATAAAGTACTACCTATTACTTTTTGTAGCACTCTACTCATGGCGTGTTCAAGCACAAGTAAGTCATGTGAAGGTTACGGATAAAAAGGTGTTATCCTTTCAATTAAACGAACTCCCTATAGAGATCTCGATATTCAACCCTCACACCATCGAAGTAAAAGCTTTAGAGGCAAACAAAGCACTGGAGACTTACGCTCTGGTTGGACAGAATCAACATGTTGATAACATCACTGAGATCGATGGACAGGTTGTATTAGAGGGAGAGGAGTGGATAGCAAAGTTGACCAAACAACCATTTCAATTGGTTTTCTATAACAAAGTTGACTTAACCACCCCTATTGCTACGTTAGTAGATATATCTTTTCAAAACCAACAGCTATCCTTTGATTTCAAACTGTCTCCATCGGAGCAGATATATGGAGGAGGATCAAGGGCTCTAGACATGAATCGTAGGGGAGAGAAATTGAAGCTTCATAATGAACCTCACTACTCTTATGGGTGGGGTGAGAAGAATTTAAACTTTTCACAACCGCTTTTTATCTCATCGAATAACTACAATATTTTCTACAATAGTGGTGCTACCGGAGAGGTGGATATTGCCAGTACGAAGAGAGATATTCTAAGTATTGGTTCTGGCTTTAGTGGTAATACCATCTACATCACCATTGGTAACTCTCCAATAGATTTACATCATAAATTCGCAAGTCTAGTTGGAACAGCTCCACTTCCTCCACGTTGGGCAATGGGTAATTTGATGTCTCGTTTTGGATATACTAGTCAGAAACAAGCTGAAGAGATGTTGGATAAAATGCAACAAGAGCAAATACCTGTAGATGCTATTATTTTGGATCTTTATTGGTTTGGATATGGACAAGATAATTGGAGAATGGGAGATCTAAAATGGAATACCGATTCGTTTCCTACACACCGAAATATGATCCGTAATTTTAAACGTAAGGGAGTCGAAACAATTCTTATTGCTGAGCCTTTTATTTTAGAATCAACAGCAAGTCACAAAAGTGCGACCAAAGCAAATGCATTGGGGCTCTCGGAAGATGGCAAGCCATTTGTTATTGAGAAGTTTTGGTTTGGTAAAGCGTCATTGGTGGATGTCTTCTCAAAACAAGGACAAGAGTGGCTATGGCAAAAATATCAACCTCTTATCAAAGAGGGAGTGTCGGCTTGGTGGGGAGACCTTGGAGAGCCAGAGATGCATCCTAATGGTATTCATTATAGCCTTGGAACAACAAACGAAGTACACAATATTTATGGACACTATTGGAGTAAACTTCTTTCTGACAAATACCATAAGTTATATCCAAACAAGAGGTTGTTTCATTTAAATAGAGCTGGGTTCGTAGGGACACAACGATTCTCCAGCTATCCTTGGTCTGGAGATGTTTCAAGAAGTTGGAGAGGACTACGTCCTCAAGTACCAATCATGTTAGGATTGAGCATGGGGCAGATGCCTTACGCTAGTTCAGATTTAGGCGGATTTTGTGCAGGACCACAGAATAATGAACTGTATACAAGGTGGCTTCAATTTGGTGTATTTAATCCAATATATCGCCCACACGGAGCCGATGTACCATCAGAAGTAGTTGAGTATCCAGATTCGGTGAAAAGCATCGTTAAGAAGGCCATTGAGCTTAGATACCAGTTGATGCCATATAACTACACATTGGCATGGGAACAGGCAGTAGATGGTACACCATTGGCTAGACCTTGGTTTTATGAGAACAGTATTCCCAAAAATATGTGGAATAGAAGTGATGTCTATATGTGGGGACCAAGCTTCTTGGTATATCCAATCCTAAATAAAGAGGTTAAAAGAAAAGAGTTATTTCTACCCAATGGGATATGGTTTGACTTCTTTACAGGGGAACGTTACCTTGGAAACAGCAATATAAACATGGATATTACTTTAGAAAATATACCCGTATTTGTCAAAGCTGGTAGCTTTATTCCGATGGTTGATACTTTTCAAAATAGTATCGAGTATAGCACGAAGAAACTTTATGTCCACTACTATGCAGATCATACAATTCCTCAAAGTACTTATACTTGGTTTAACGATGATGGAGAGAATAAGAATAGTATCAAAAACAACTTGTTTGAAACAATCAAAATGGAAGCAAAACAAAGTTATGATCTAATGATCATTAGCTTCGATTCTAAAGGGCATCTCTATCAAGTAGGAAAAAATAAATATCGAGAGATTGATCTTGTTATTCACAATGTGGATAACCCAACAAAGGTATTAATAGGAAATAAAGACAGAGTAGAAAATAGTACTTGGAATAGTACACAAAGAACCATTACGATCACCATTTCAGATAATGTAAAAGAGGTGAAATTGATATTCTAAACATCATATATTAGGAGCTAATTATTTTGTTTTAGCTCCTAGTATAGGTCTATTATTTTTATTTCGCATCAAATGTGACTTGGTACTTCGCCTCGTTAGTACCATCACCTAGATCTACCGAGTAATCTACCCCTTTTATCGCATCCACATGAATGAGCCCTTGTAGTGCAAGTGGGCAAAAACGTTTATGAACAATTGGTTCAATAATCGTTCGTTCATAACAATCTTGTTTGGTGTTAATCACATCACTTCCTGTTATCTCCCAAACATCATCTTTCCATATAAACGGCGTATCTACTCCCTGGTTCCATGTTGATATATATTTTGCATCTCTTCTAAGCAAAAGGCTTTTGTTTCTACTAAACGACAACCTTGAATCTGTAGATATACGAATAGAACTATTAACATCTAAAAGAAGATTCTTAATGATCAAACCCTTTGCACAAATATTATCAACAGTAAAGTCATTCAAAGCAATGGTACGTATAGATCCAATCCCATTTGTGTATTTTCTTACTGTAATTGCAATCTGTCCGGAAATATTAGTCCCAGAAAGCAACTTAATACCAGAAAGGTAATCAATTGTAATTCTATATTCAAATAAGTCGTCTGAACCCAACTGAACCGATATAAAGGGCATTTTCCCATCCATGTAACGTTCACTCCATTCAATCGCACTTTCTCCAACATCTAAATCCGTGTTATTTAGCTTATTTAATTCATTGGTATCAGCTTCTCGCAATGAATAGACATCCACCTCTGTGTCTAATACGACATCTACTAAATTCACTTCCATTGCACTCTTTTGATCCATAGATGTAATACGCCTTGGGCTCACAGAGACCTCGTTTACTACATCTTCATTTCTTTCACATGACCATAGAGATAGACACAACAACAACACAACACATGCTTTTCTCATAAACTGAACCCATTAAACTATTTGATTAAAGCAAATTTATCAAGTTTCAATGAATTATCATACTATACATAGCAATTATTTATGAACAATAAAATTCAGCCTCCATTAGCCTAGTTTTTCTAAAAGAATATCTTTTGCTGTTATATCCCCCAAATCTGATGCTTGCCTCAAAAGAGATATACCATTCTCTTCACTAGCTCCAGACATATGTTTATCTAAATGCAGACTACCCAATAAAACCATCGCAGGGACAAACTCTTTGCTAACAGCATACTGTAGTAATTCAATAGCCTTGAGATCTTTTTCTGGAACAGACAACTGGATCAGCAATACAGCATAATTATAATAGGCATGAACAACATAGTGTTCTATAGCCTTTAAGTAATTTGATTCTGCTCTATCAAGATCAATAATCCCATCCTTACCATAATGAAATATTACCCCAATATTATTGAATGACTCTGGATACCCATTAGTTGCTGCAATATTGTAATATACAATTGCTTCCGATATACGTGAAATACGCCATTGTTGCATTTCATGTCCATAACCCAAATGCCATGCAGCAGCAAAGTATCCTTTTGAAAAAGACCTTTCAAAACATCTTTTTGCTTCTTCTTTATTCTGCTCCATGTTTATAATCCCTAGGTGGAATAAAGCATACTTGCTCATTGGTCCCGTTACTTGGGAAAACATTGTTTTGGCTTGCATCATATTCTGAACAACAAGCTTTCCTTTCTGGTAAAGAAGTGCTAAAACATACCTTGACAACTGATGTTCCTCGGAAGCTGCTCGTCTCAAATAAAGTAGTGCTTGATTTTTATCCGCAGCTGTACCCCTTCCTATCCAATGGTATTTTGCCATCATCTTCAATGCTTCTTTATTCGAGTGTAGTGCTGCCCTAGAGAAAAAAGCATACGCTTGTTCCCAATCTTTATCTTTAGCATATCTCACTCCTTGATGAAACAGTGCTTTTACATGTCGTGATTCAACTGCTAGATCTAAATATTCATAAGCTCTAACAATCTCTCCCTTCTGTTGATAAAGTAAATAAAGATCAAAATATGCATCCGTACAATTCTTCTCTGCAGACAAATAAAGATACTTTTCTCTCTCTTCTGATTCTTGTATTGTAGCATACAGATAAAAGACTTCTCCAGTAGCATGATCTAAGATAGGGGTTAATATTTGCATCGCTACATCTATTTCCCCTCTATCGATATGCTCTCTTGCAATCACTAATGCAGCTTGCACATTACCAGATTTAGTTGCTCTAAGAAACCAATATCTAGACTTCTTAGGCTGATCATACTTTAATAGCTCCCCTAGTTTAAGCTGCGCAGATTCACTATTTTCTGCTGCTTTCTCATACCACTGAATAGCAAGTTTCTTAGAAACTTCCACAGTAACACCATCTTCAAAAATAGAAGCAACAGGTTCATAAGCCTCTTTTATGCCTTCCTTCGCTGCATAAAAATAAAGGTCCACTTTCTCTTCAATAGTTATATGATGCACCGAATATGGGTAAATATCTGCAATATGTGCCGCCTTGAATGCACAATAGGCATCATGATCCTTTACTCCTTTCATGTAACATGATACAGCTTCTTCTAAATTATTACGAGCCTCATGTGCATCCCCAAGTATCGGCCATATATTTTTAGCCCCTTTCTTTATCGCAAAACGAAACCACCGATCCGCCTTTGCTATATGGTCAGTATTTAAAAAATTATACGCAACAAACAATATCTTATTCAAGAGTGTCTTTCCCTCAAATTCTTTCCATTCACTACTATTAAAATCATATATCTCATGAAAAGCCAGAACACACTTTGCTTCAACGTACTTCTTTTCTGATGCAGCATATAGGTAACCTAACGCTTTTTTATTTTTTCCTCTGTCAATGTATCGAAGAGCTGCTTGATGTAACTTCTCTCCATTCTTGAACCATTTCATTCACGAAATTTATTACAATATCAACCCTCTTAAAAACAATGATAAAACTCTTTTCTACAGATAATTGAACATATATACTCAAGTTATCATAAAAACATCTTTCAAAACTGCTATAATTGTTCTATTTTTAAGAGAATAATAATTGATTATCAATATATTTGTCTTACTATTGTGTCAAAAATAATGTAATTTAGAAAACTTTCATCACAAGAGATTGTTTACAGATCACTTTAATGAATCTAAACCATGGGGAATACCATCAAAAAACATATTTGTAAGGTCCTTTTTATTCTATGCCTTTCTTTGGGCTTTTTGGTTAAAAACACTAATGCTCAAGTTAAGTATGAGATAACACCACAAGCAGGTGTCTCTTACTTTGGAGGAAATAATAATTCTAATAACTCTTTTGGTTTTGCTGCAGGAGTAGATGGGTATGTTCAGTATGATCTAAATAAATTTTGGGGTATTAAGGGAGGATTAGGTTATGACTTCAACCACAACACGATAGACTATCATGGCCCATTGGCTCCTAAGGTATCAGAAACAATCAATAATAACTTTATTACTATTCCTATTGAACTAGTGATATCTCCTAATGGAAAGTGGAATATCTCAATAGGGGCTGAATATAGAATGCTTTTAAATAATAAAGATTCAATTAACGAGGAAGATTTAAAGTATGCTTTAAACTTTGGAGTTTCACAGAAACTAGGCAAAGGTGCTTTAGGTGTCAAACTTAGCTATGGGCTTAATGATATAAAGATAAAGTCAAAGAACAATCCTTCTCTAAACTACCAAGGATCTCCAATTACCATAAAACTTCTTTACCGTATACCTCTGAAAAGTCAGAAAATGGATTAGAACTACTGTTTCTTAGCCTTCTTTATTATCTTAGTTCAGACCATACTTTATTCCAACTAACGGGTAGGTTATCACGAAATGGTACAATGAAAGCATCGATGTATCCTTCTTGTTTTAAATCGTCAAGCACTTTATTCGATTCTTCCAATGTCACAAAATGTCCAATAAAGTATCGATACCTACTGTCTTTATACTCGTCGACACCGCCTACTTGAAAAGACCTTCCAATCAACTCTGGATGTCTTGTAACATAAGAACCGATTTGTATACGGAAATAGACAACATTAAACTGATGTTTTAGTACTTCTGTACTCTGTTCGTTTATTGGTTTTTTGTATTCTATCTCATTTAGAATATTATTCTTAAACTGAAATACTAGCAGCAACAAACCTACAACCAAACTTATTAAAACAGAAAATAACACTCTATTCTTTAGACCCAACTTACTGTTATTGGTCTTTAAACGACTCATTTCGTTAATAATAGCCTCTTCTCTCAACCTCTTTCGTGTTTCTAATAACTCTTTTTCCTCTAACATCATAATTATTTGGTAAGAATAGTTAGGAGTGATGTGTAAAGGAGTAAATATAAAAAATGATCTTTAGTATTCACCTAAAATTATAACATAAAAAAAGATCATGTTTAATAAACATGATCTTTTTATTATATTTTAAAGAGTTAAGATACTCTATAACAATCCACTTCTTTCCAAAAGAGCATCCACAGATGGCTCGGACCCTTTGAAATCAATATATAATTTCATAGGATGCTCTGTTCCACCTTTTTCAAGAATAGTATGACGGAAACGTTCTGCAGTCTCACTGTTAAACAGACCTTCTTTTTTAAACACACTGAAAGCATCTGCATCTAATACTTCAGCCCACTTGTATCCATAATATCCTGCAGCATACCCACCTGAAAAGATATGAGAGAATCCTGTACTGAAGCAACTACCGTCAACTGGAGGGAAAAGCTCCATTGGAGACATTGCTTTGTCTTCCATCTCTTTTACATCCCCACTAAATGGCTCAGTAATTGAGTGCCAATTCATATCATTTATCCCAAAGCTTAACTGTCTTTCCGAAAGGTAACCGGCAAGATAGTTCTGTGAACGAATCAGTTTCTTAACTAACTCTTCAGGAATCTTCTCTCCTGTTTGATAATGAACAGCAAAAAGGTCTAACCACTCTTTCTCAGCACCCCAGTTCTCCAATACTTGCGAAGGTAGCTCCACAAAATCACGGTAAACACTAGTTCCTGAAAGATCTTCATAGGTCGTGTTAGCGAACATTCCATGAAGTCCATGTCCAAACTCATGTAGGAAAGTAGTCACTTCTCTAAATGTAAGAAGAGAAGGGGTATCCTTTGTTGGCTTCGTGAAGTTTGTCACCAATGAAACAAAAGGAATTACACGTTTCCCATCCACCTTCTTTTCATCACGATAAGTCGTCATCCAAGCACCAGAACTTTTGCTTTTACGTGGAAAGAAATCAAGATAAAGAATTGAAAGAAGTGTTCCATCTTTATCGTAAACTTCGTATGCATCTACATCAGGATGATATTTATCGATAGATTTATTCTCCTTAAATTCAATACCATAAAGTCTATTGGCCAATGTAAATACACCTGCTTTTACTTTAGATAGCTCGAAATATGGTTTAATATCTTGTTCATTGAAACCATATTTTTCTTGCATCAATTTCTCAGTATAATACGACCAGTCCCATCTTTGAAGCTCACCTTTGAAACCATTTTTCTTTGCAAAGGCCAACACCTCGTTATACTCTCGTTGAGCAGCAGGACTAGACTTTTCATGCAGTTCACTCAAGAAAGCGTTCACTTTTTCAGGAGTTTCTGCCATACGTCTCTCCAATTGATAGGACGAATAGTTCTTATATCCCAATAGTTGTGCCTTCTCTAATCGTAGGTTAACTATATTTCGGATAATCTCCGTGTTGTTATGCTCATTATCATGATTGGCCATTGACGTATACATACGATAAATCTTTTCTCTCAACTCACGATTGTCCGAATACTTTAGGAAAGGACCAAACGAAGGACCATGCATCGTAAATAACCAACCTTCTTTATCCGCTTCTTTTGCAGATTCAGCTGCTGCATCAATAACAAATTGAGGAAGGCCTGCAAGATCTTCTTTATTTTCAACGAACATAGTATAAGCATTCGTTTCATGAAGATCATTCTGTCCGAATTTTAAACTACATTCAGATAGCTTTTTATTTATTACAGCTAGCTTCTTCTTATCTTCTTCATTCAGCTCAGCACCACTTCTTACAAAACCTATGTAGGTATCTTCTAAAAGTTTTTTCTGCTCAGCATTCAGTGATTCATCACCTTCGTATACTGCCTTAACTTTCTTAAATAAACCCTCATTAAGGTTACAATAACTACTATAATCAGATATAATTGGATTAATATCTTCAAGAAACTGTTGTAGCTCAGGAGATGTCTCGGCACCATCTAAATTATAAAGTACGCCCATGATTCGACCTAACCTATCACCAGCATCAGAAAGAGCCAAGATAGTATTGTCAAAAGTAGGTTTATCTTTTGAATTAATGATCGCATCTACCTCTTCACGAGCTTCTTTAATAGCGACATCAAACGCAGGTCTATAGTGCTCTGGTTTGATAGATGTAAAAGGTGGAGTTTGATATGGCGTTGACCATACTTCCAATAATGGGTTATTCACAGACTTAGTTTTTTGTTGACATGCACTCATACTCATCAGTATCAAAGCACCTGCAATTAGTTTTGTTCTCATAAGATCTATTTGTATTAAAAAAGATGTCCTAAAATACATTTATATGACGAACAACGAATGAAATTCGTTACAACTAAGCAGGTTTATTTCATTTTTTCTTTTTCTTGGTATTTTTCTTTTTCTGAACACTGTGTCCAAACCTTCCTAGAGGCTCTCCTATTGTAAAATAATGACCATGAGAATATGCCAAAGGGTTAGACTGTGAAAGATCAAATGATCCAGTTACAGGGTCTAGGTATTTATCGTCTGCAACCACGTTTACAACATCAGCGATAAACATATCATGAGAGCCTAGTGAGACAATCTCTTTGACTCTACATTCAATAGATATCGGAGCCTCTTCTATCAAAGGTGCTTTAACGACTGTTGCAGCAATAGGTGTTAGACCTGTCTCTTTAAACTTATCGAAATCTCTTCCAGACTTAACACCACACCAGTCAGTTTCTTTTGCTATCTCCTTTGTTGTTACATTTATTACAAACTCTCCAGACTCTTTTATTAAATCGTAACTATGACGTTCTGGTCTTACTGAGATATATGCCATAGGTGGATTGGTACAAACTGTTCCAGTCCATGAAATCGTAATCAAATTATAATTTTCCGGAGTCCATCCACATGACACAAGTGCTGCTGGTAGGGGATAAATCATATTTCCCGGTTTCCAATTTACTTTACCCATAAAAAACGCTTCTATTTTTAGTCTTCACAAAGATATATAAAACCCCTTTAAATATCTCTAAACCTCATTATTACAGCGTATATAAACAACATAATATATTCATCTTTTTCCCGTTATATTTATAAGAATATTGTAATTTTTCCTTTTTTTTGTAGACATATATTATACACGTTATTGTATAATGTGTCCAGCAATTCGATTGAGCAATAAAGACATAACAAATCAACAATTTTGAAGAAGATAGCAATTACACTATTATCTTGTCTTTTGCTGTGCATTAATCTATATGCACAACATAAGATCAAGATATCAGGAGTCGTAAAGGATGCGAAAACCAAAGAGTCTCTACCTTTTGTTAATATGATGATTAAAGGAACAACTAGAGGTGCTACATCTAATGTCGATGGGAATTTTCGTATTGAGGGGTTGACATCAAAAGATACAATATTAGTATCTGCCATTGGTTACAAACAGAGAGAGTATATCGTGAAGAAAATGTTTGGGAAATACATTGGTAAAAAGTTTATTATCAAACTAACTCCTGCAATAACAGAACTTGGAGAGGTGAAGATTCTACCTAGGGAGAACCCAGCATTTCGTATAGTTAGGAAGATAAGTGACCATCGTAAGCAAAATAATCCTGAACGATTTGAAAGTACTGACTATCAAACTTACACTAAGCTAACAGCGACACTAACAAACCTTTCGGATATGATTCGGAAGAACTCTCTTTTCAAAAACCATCAAAGTGTATTTATCAAAAGCCAAGATAGTACCCAAAGTGATCAGCTACCTATTCTTTTCATGGAGAGATTAACTCATAACGTGAAGCAAAAAGATCCTAATATTAATTACACCAAAGAGTTGACACAAAACAAAAGTGCTCTAGGTTTTCTTGAAGATGCGGACATCAGTGGCTATGCAGAGCAGATGACTGCAAGAATTAACTTTTATGATCGATTTATTGAGCTTTTCGGAAAATCTTTTGCTAGCCCAGTTAGAAAACGTGGGTTGATGTACTACAAATACCTCATTACAGACAGCCTTTTTACAGATGATGGATGGCAATATACCGTATCTTTCCGCCCTAAGAACCCCTTAGATCCTCTATTTACTGGAGAATTCAAAGTTCGTGAAGACTCTTGGGCTATTATGGAGATTGATGCAAAACTACCAGACGAAGCACAAATTAACTTTGTTAATAAGTTGCAGTTTCGCCAATCTTTTCAGTATCTTAATGACACAACTCTGTTCTGGAAAACGAGTCAGATGGAGGCTGATTTTGAGCTACTAGATAAAGATAAAAACTTTCTTGCACCGAAAGAGAAATTTCATGTAAGGCAAACAAATCACTACAGTGATGTACATATAAATCACCATAAGCTTGATCCTAAAGATGATAAAAATGACTTCAAAGATCCTCTTAAAATAACAAGTAACTATAAAGAGTCCATCTCATTAGAGGATTACCGTCCCGAAAAATTAGATCTAGTAGAGCAACAGGTAACAGGAGCTCTTGATTCACTAAACAATCACTGGTTCATTAAACTAGGGGATCTCGTGACCAAGACTGTCATTACGGGTTATGTCGAAGGAAAATATATTGACTTTGGTCCTTATACAGAGTGGCTATTGAAGAATAGAGTAGAAGGCTTTCGTTTTAATGCAAACTTTAGGACAAGCGAAGGGCTTATCAAGAACACCATGCTTACAGGGCAAGTTGGATATGGATTTAAAGACAAGAAGATTAAATATTCATCAGGGGTTAAGTATCGAACAAGTAAAAAACGGTGGAGATTTCTTACATTAAATTACAAAGATGATCTTGTAAAAGTAGGTGATAATGGAAGTATTAAATTGCTTAGAGAAAATACAGAATATGCAGGAGAGCAGAACATTATCTACTCTTTAATTTCAAGAAAAGAGATCGATAAGCTCATTCGAGATAAGTCAATATCTGCAGGAGTGATTCATGAATGGAAAAAAGGTCTAATTTCAAAACTCAATGTCTCGCATCACGAAGTATATTCTGGGATGTATGTTCCTTTTACAATCAATGGAGCTCCTTTAGCTTCTTACAAAAATAATGAAGCATCGCTAGTCACACGCTTCAGTTGGGACGAAAAACTTGATCAGACCTATTTTAGAAGATACTATGTTGGCTCTCTTTATCCTATTATTAACCTAAAACTTACTGCTGGAAATTACGACATTGGAACAAAAAAAGGAGATTACTATAAGATTCGTGCAACATGGAAACACAAATTCAACATTGGATTAACCAAGTTGAAATATGTGGCAGAGGCAGGATATCAGTTTGGGAAGGTACCATTTACTCTTCTAGAAATTCATAGATCAAATCAAAGTTATGGTCTTGCGAGATACAACTTTAATACGATGAATGATATGGAATTTGCGAGTACCCAATTTGCGAGTTTATTTCTTGATTATAACCTAAACGGGTTGGTATTTAAACATGTTCCATTAATTAAAAGATGGGATTGGAGAGAGTCTTTCTCTGCGAAACTCCTTCAAGGACAACTTGATCAAAATAAAATAACGGGGCTAGACAAACCTCTTTATATGAACTCTCTAAATAACACTCCTTTTATTGAATTTGGCGCAGGAGTTAGCAATATCCTTCAATTTTTGAGAGTTGAAGCTATTTACCGTGCAACACATCAATCACCAATACAAAAAAACAACTTTGGATTTAGATTCCGAGCAGAAATATCGTTTTAAATCGTACTAGAACATTACATGAATGGTCCAAAACAGTGTGTTCGACACAAACTATTCGACCATTCATGTAATATAAAAAACAAACTACCGATCTGGTGCAACAAGATAGTGACTCTCATCCGACTTGACGTAGATATACAAAATCTATTTATCAAAATAATATCCTATTTATAACCACATTGAGATTGTTCATATATATGTACTTTTTTTTTGCGTGACTTTTGTCACAAAGCAACTTTTACACCAACATAAACAACTACACATCAACATATTACAACATTTGCATTTATTTGTTTGTTATTATTTTGTAGCATATCTTTGCTATCATCAAATAAATTAGCCTTAGACAAAATGAAGTACCTTATTATTGGGGGTGTAGCAGGAGGAGCCACTACTGCAGCACGATTAAGAAGAGTAGATGAGCAAAGTGAAATCATCATGTTAGAGAAAGGACCTTACATATCTTATGCTAACTGTGGTCTCCCATACTACATTGGTGGCATAATCAAAGATCGTAGCAAACTTCTAGTTCAAACACCAGAAGGTTTCGGCAAACGATTTAATATTGATGTCAGAACATATTCTGAAGCTGTTGAAATCGATAGTGAAAATAAAGAAGTTACTGTCTTAAACCATCAAACAGATGAAACTTATAAACTTTCATACGACAAGCTAGTACTTTCACCTGGAGCAAAACCTGTTGTTCCACCTATACCTGGTATTAATAGTCCTAAGATTTTAACCCTAAGAAACGTTGAAGATACAGATAGAATTAAAGAGTTTGTTGACAAAGTAACTCCTAAAAAAGCGGTTGTTATTGGAGCTGGATTTATTGGGCTTGAAATGGCAGAGAACCTACATCATCGTAATATCCAAGTATCAGTCGTTGAAGCTGCACCACAGGTAATGAATATGATTGATCCTGAGATGGCATCTATTATTCACCAGCATTTCAAGGAACAAGAAGTTGGACTGATCTTAGGTGATGCTGTTGCTGCTTTTGATGAGATAAACAATCAAGTTCACATTACATTAAACAGTGGGAGAGTGCTAATTGCAGATCTTGCCATTTTATCAATTGGTGTACGCCCAGATACGACACTGGCTCAAAAAGCAGGAATTGAACTTGGAGTAACAGGAGGAGTAAAAGTGGATGAATTCCTACAAACCTCAATAAAAGATATTTATTCTCTTGGAGATAGTATGGAGTTTTCTCATCCAATAACCAAAAAACCTACTATTGCCTTTTTAGCTGGACCGGCAAACAAACAAGGTCGTCTACTTGCTGACAATATGACTTTTGGTCACAAAAGAGCATATAAAGGAGCTATTGCAACTGCGATTGCAAAAATATTTGACTTAACTGTTGCAACAACAGGTCTAAGCGAGAAGCAGTTGATTAAAGAAGACATCCAATATAAGGTCTCTATAACGATCAATGGATCTCATGCAGGGTACTATCCTGGAGCAACTCAAATGACAACTAAAATTCTATTCTCACCAGAGGATGGTAGAGTCCTCGGTGCACAGATTGTAGGAGAGAAAGGGGTCGACAAAAGAATGGATATGCTCGCAACCATCATTGGAATGAATGGGGACATTTATGAGCTACAGGAAGTAGAACATGCCTATGCACCTCCTTTTTCTTCTGCTAAAGATCCAGTAAATCAAGTCGCATTCAATGCCGAAAATATATTAAAAGGGTTATCAAACCATCTTTCGCCATACGATATGGTAAACCGAGATGATGATGTATTTGTACTAGATGTTAGAACACAGATGGAATACGAACTTGGCCATATTGATGGCGCAGTTCAAATTGAAGTAGATGAACTAAGAAGAAATCTAAACAGGATTCCTAAAGATAAAACCATATATCTATATTGTGGAATTGGTTTAAGAGGTTATATTGCCACAAGAATCCTGCTTCAAAATGATTATAAACATGTTTATAACCTTTCAGGTGGATACAAACTGTACAAGACAGCCATTGATAATCAAGAAAATCCAATCTTGATTGAAAAAGACAACAACAAAGAAAGTGCACCCCAAAAATTAAATACCAACCATATGCATAAAGTAGATGCTACAGGCCTTCAGTGTCCTGGTCCTATTTCTTTACTAAAAGAAGAAGTTGACAAGATCCAGCCAAATGAGGTTCTAGAAATAGTTGCTTCAGATATGGGCTTCTACAGAGATGTTGAAAGCTGGTGTAATGTTACAGGTAATACTTTACTTTCAAAGTCAAAGAAAGACAGAATTATCTCCGCACAAATCCTGAAAACAGAAAGTAGCGATGGATTCTCTATATCATCCAAAGGTGATGACAAAACAATAGTTGTTTTCAGTGATGATTTAGATAAAGCATTGGCTAGTTTTGTTATAGCTAATGGCGCTGCAGCAATGGGTAAAAATGTAACGATGTTCTTTACTTTTTGGGGACTTAATATCATCAAAAATCCTAAAGCACCTAAGGCTCCCAAAGACTTAATGGGTAAAATGTTTGGATGGATGATGCCCAGCAGCTCAAAAGCTTTAACCTTATCTAAGATGAATATGATGGGAATGGGGTCAAAGATGATGAGATACAGAATGTCATCTAAAAAGGTAGATACACTTGAGACAATGATTGGAAAAGCAAAACTTTCTGGAATCAACCTTATTGGTTGTCAAATGAGTATGGATGTCATGGGTGTTGATGCACAGGAATTTATTTCAGGAGTTAAAGTTGGAGGGGTAGCAAACTACCTTGAAGCAGCAGAAAAATCGAATGTCAACCTGTTTATTTAATTACCACTGTCATTCATTACCTATAGTAATAATGCAAAGCACCTACCGAATGGTGGGTGCTTCTTTTTGCCTTTACTCTTCATAAAATTCACGCTCAATCAAACAGCACAAATGCTCCAATACGCTGAGACTCCCTCCCGAAATAGTTATCTTGTAAATTAGATTAAATCCCACCTTAAAAAGAACTAGCATTGATAATTCAGTTCATTTGATCACCCGGCAATATTTTTCCTTCTATTCTAAATAGACCTTAAGGGTTTACTCTTTAAATTATCACCCAGAACACTTATATATAAATCAATCTAAGACACAACACATTATCCGGATATCAATACACTCTTTGATCAATCATTGAAAAGAAATCACTCTTATTATTACATATGGTACTTTATTGAAAAGAGAAACACTCTCTAATAATTAAATATTCTAATTGATTATTCCAATAAAGTAAAAACATATCACATTTCTTAAGATTTATCATAACAAAAGCCCAATATTTTCTTAAACCATTGAATTTATTTGTGCTATTTATTATTTTTGCAAGACAAACAACAACACAACATAATAACGTCAAGTTCTATGGAACAAAGTTCTAAAACTATCTTAGAAATGATTTTTGAGCTAAAAAAAAGATGCTCAATGATGGATGTAGAGATCATGAATAGAATGGGTCTATCACACTCCGAATTACAATTTTTTTCAACATTAAAAGAATGCAGCAATATATCTAGCTCTGAGCTTGGGAAAAAAATGAACCTTTCCCCATCTAGAGTTAGTAGAATTGTTGACAGGTTAGTGACAAATGATTTTCTTGACCGTTCAATATCTGTAGCAGATAGACGTGCAATTACTCTTAAATTGACCGATAAAGGTGAAGGTGTTGCACAGCAAATTGATGATGTAAGAACAAACTGTAACAATAAAATCAACAAGGCACTATCGCCATCTGAAATTGACGCATTTAGCAATGCTCTAAATAAGATCGTGAAAGTAGTTGATTAATACATCAAACGACAAAAACCATCATACGATTTTGTATGATGGTTTTTTTAGTTGTTTACAATTAATCCATCGAAAGAGACATTCGCACTCTTGATTCTACTTTTATATTCTTTACTTGTAGATCATATGTCTTAGGCATTACTGCATTTGAAGCATCCATGCTCACAGCCCCATACGATTTTACAAAACGAGGAGCTCTATAATCCTGTTGACGGCTACTATTCACATCAACACTTACAATTCTTAAAATATGGTTCCCCAAAGCATTGATTATCTTTTCTCCTTTAGATTTTGCCTTCAACGTTGCCTTTACCGCCAACGCATTCTCTATCTCTGTTAAATCACCATAATCGAATCGACCTAGATTAACTTCCATATAACGATTTTGACTAAACTCATAGAACAGCTCATCTAATAATGACAAATCTTTTATTTCTAATTCATAAGAACGTATCTCTTTAACACCTAGTTGATGCTTCCTTTTAGTTACTACTTGATTTTCAACATCCACAACTTTTAGATAAGACTTATCAATATCATATCGTTTAAGAATAGTATAGCAACCTTTCTCCAATTGATTAATCGATTCTGTATCCTTCATTTTTGGATCACTAGATAGAACAATATTCAAGTAGACCTTTGTTGGAGCCACCATCTGTTCAGCCGTACCTGAAACCCAAACAACACTCTCTTTATTAATACTCTCATTTTGTCCATAAGATGTCGACACCATAAAACACAGCATCAATACACTCAATAATTGCTTAATCATACCACCTTAATTTAGTTTATTAACATTGTTAATAGACCAATTTTCATGCCATAAATTAAACTATCTACAATCTCCAAACCTTATTAAAATAGATAATCGCAGCCTTTTTTAACTCTGATATTTTTTGTGCCTCGGTCCAATTAACAGTGACACTTGGTTCTTTAAAAACTGGCCACCCATCACGATCTATTGTAACTTTATCCACCCGACCAATTTCACACAGAAGAGTAGCTGTCCCAAGATGTATTAAATTCATCTTCTCTTCTTTTGTAAACTCTCGGAATCCCCAACCTCTCTCTCTAATTCCAATAAGCATAAAAACACCATTATCATCTAGATCCATTCTGAACATCTCACCTAGGCGAAAGCACAGTTGGGTCCAATTCTGTATTTTATTATTTGACATCACATTACTGTTTAAATAAATAGTTCAAAGAGGAATTTTGATATAAAAAGATCCCCATTTACAATTAACACGATTAGTTCAACCTAACGGATTATCTAATAAGGAAAATAATCTGTTTTTGTTCTACTTAAACCTTAATATATACGACAATAAATCAATTATTCGCTACCTATACTAACTAAATGTACAAAAAAAAGTCAGTTAATGCCTCTAATGAAAAAAGATCAAAACAAAATTGTACATTTGTAACTTGACACATAACTAAAACTTAAAGTTATATGATGTCACACCTTAACTAAAAAATTTGTCTCCTCTTAATCATTGAACTTTAGCATGTAGCAAAGTGCACATAGATACGTGTTTTATGTATTAACGAAGAGAATTATTGCATAATATATCATAGGATGAAAAGAACATTAATCAAAGAAATCCTTCTTTCGGGACAACCAGGTACTGAAGTAAATATTAAAGGATGGGTAAGAACCAAAAGAGGAAGTAAGAGTGTCAACTTCATAGCAATGAATGATGGAACTTGCCTAGGTAATCTTCAAGTGGTTGCTGATGTTGCATCTTTTGAAGAGGAGACACTTAGAGATACTACTACTGGTGCTGCTCTTTCAGTTACAGGTAAATTGGTTGCATCTCAAGGTAGTGGACAATCGGTTGAGTTACAAGCTGAAAATATAGAAGTATTAGGGAAAGCAGATCCAGAAAAATACCCTATACAGCCTAAAAAACATACTTTAGAATTTCTACGTGAGAATGCACACCTAAGAATGCGTACCAACACTTTTAGTGCAGTATTCCGCATCCGTCACGCTATGATCTTTGCAGTTCATAAATTCTTTAGCGAGAAAAACTTCTACAATATTCACACTCCAATCATCACAAGTTCAGACGCTGAAGGTGCAGGAGAGATGTTTAGAGTAACAACACTTCCATTTAACGACACACCTAGAACAGAAGAGGGGGACGTTGATTTTACACAAGACTTCTTTTGCAAATCAACAAACCTTACTGTATCAGGGCAGTTGGAAGGTGAATTAGCTGCAATGGCTTTAGGTCAGATTTATACTTTTGGACCTACATTCCGTGCTGAGAACTCAAATACATCACGTCACTTGGCTGAGTTCTGGATGATCGAGCCTGAGGTAGCATTTGCTGATCTTAATGACAATATGGATCTTGCAGAAGAGTTCTTAAGATACCTTATTCAATACGCTTTAGACAACTGTAAAGAGGATGTTGAATTCCTAGCGAAGCGTCAAGAAGAAGAGGAGAAGAACAAGCCTAAAGAGGAGCGTAATATGAACCTAATCGAAAAACTTAAGCTTGTAGCTGACAATGATTTCGTAAGGTTAACCTATACAGAGGCTATTGAAATTTTACGTAATTCGAAGCCAAACAAGAAAGGTAAATTCAAATATCCTATTGAAGGATTCGGAACCGATCTTCAAAGCGAACACGAAAGATATCTAGTAGAGAAGAAATTCCAAAAACCAGTAATTCTTACTGACTATCCAGCTAACATTAAAGCTTTCTATATGAGAGTAAATGAGGATGGTAAAACTGTTGCTGCAATGGATATTCTCTTCCCACAAATTGGAGAAATTGTTGGTGGTTCGCAACGTGAAGAGCGTCTAGATGTTCTTGAAGCAAAGATGGATGAGATGAAAATTCCTAAAGATGAAATGAGCTGGTATCTTGATACCCGTCGTTTTGGTGGAGCTCCTCACTCTGGATTTGGGCTAGGATTTGAAAGACTGATTACTTTCGTTACGGGTATGGGTAATATTCGTGATGTAATCCCTTTCCCTCGTGCACCAAAAACTTGTGAATTCTAATCTATTCAAGAATAGAATATATAATAAAGGCTGTTCCAATATTTTTTGGGAACAGCCTTCACTTTTAGTAATAACCATTACTTATGGGTTAACTCTTTTCCCATTTTTCAACAATTCAATCTTATATAGTTTAGGCCAATACTTGCCTGTTACATACAAATAATTATCTGAAGGATTGTATGCTATCCCATTCATGACATCAATGGTCTTTTTGCTCTCCATCTGTGCGGATCTGGATAGTCCTGTTAAGGAGATGATAGCAACAACCTCTCCTGTTCGGCTATCTATCTTGACAATATCTTCGGTGGTCCATACATTGGCGTATATATAATCATTCACAAACTCTAGCTCATTAAGATGAATAAACTCTCGCTGGTTAGAGAATACATGAATTCTACGAGTTTCTTGAAAATTGGTTGGATCAAGAAAATATATTGTAGATGAACCATCACTCATTATTAACTCTTTTCCATTATTCGTTAATCCCCAACCTTCCTTGTTTGAATACGAAAAACTACCAACCTGTTTCATTGTCTTATTATCATACACAAAAGCCTTCTGTTTCTTATAAGTCAACTGGAACACGTTTCCATTTAGTAGTGTTAACCCTTCTCCAAAAAACGTTTTATCTAAAGGTGTGATGGAAACAATTTCTCCATTATGATATTTAGTTTTATAGATAAATGATGTCCCATGTTCACCAGTACTTTCATAAAGCAAGCCATCATTGAACTCCAATCCTTCTGTAAAATGTTCAGGAGAGTGATCATAGCTTTTAACTACCCTATAATTAAGACTTTCTGGTGCATTAGACGCAAAAAGAACAAGATCTTTACGAGTAATTCCAGTCTTTCCATTATCTTTTTGTGCTTCAACACGAACGCTATTTTTCCCTAGTCGAAAAAGATCTTTTGAAAGGGTCTCATTACACTCAAAGCTTTCTAGTTCCTTTACCTTAACATTATTCACATAGAGTGATGCCTTCTCAATTTGCCCACCTTTAGGTAGAATTTTTATTGATACGGATACATCCTTTCCAAGGATTGATTGTTTCTGCAATCGAAGAACAGTGACTGGCTTTCTAGTATTAGAGGTCGTTTTGCAAGAAATGTTTCCGAACAAAAGTGACGTAATAATCATTAAAAAATATAGTGTACTCAATTGTCTCATTCGTCTCATAATCATTTTAAATAGCATTCTATACGATAAAGATAAAAAAGAGTATTAGAACAAAATAGGGAAAAGAGATTATCCATGATAAAAAAATTATTTCATTGTAATCTTGTCGTCAAAAATTAATTATAAGTTACTTTTGTATCTTTAATAGAAGTAATCTTATTGATATATAATATATATGAGTACCATCAAGAAATTAGCAGGACAGACTGTGATTTATGGATTGAGTTCAATTCTTCCAAGGTTTCTCAACTATTTCCTAGCACTATTCTATACACGTATATTTCTCCCTGAATCATTAGGAGAGATTACTAACATGTTTGCCTGGGTTGCTATTCTCTTGGCTCTATTAACCTATGGAATGGAAACGGCATTCTTCAGGTATGCTTCACAAAAAGGGCAAGACCAAGTCTCTGTCTTTACCACTTCATTCCTTACTATGGTAGGGACATCGCTTATTTTTCTGTTTCTTACTTTTATTTTCAATACGCAACTTGCAGATTTCTTTGGTTACAATAATGCCGATAAGTATGTTAGATGGTTAGCATATATTCTAGTGTTAGATGCGGCTGCAACTATTCCATTTGCAAAATTAAGGCTAGAAGGACGTCCTATAAAGTTTATGATGATAAAACTTTTAAACGTAGGAATTAATATCGGTTTTAACATCTTCTTCTTAGTAATTTGTCCATGGCTAATAAAAGAAGCTCCGAACAGTACTCTACTTCATATATATGAAGAAAACATAGGGGTAGGCTATGTGTTGATCGCCAATGTTATTGCATCCATTTTTTCATTAGTCATGTTAACTTCGGAGATGCAAATATCGTTTAAGAAATACGATCCTAAACTTTTAAAACAACTTTTAGTCTATGGTATTCCAATACTAGTCGTTTCTGTGGCAGGTATGATCAATCAGAATATAGACAAAGTATTAATTCCTAAATTGATATCTCCTCATGCAGATGCCATGCATCAATTAGGGATTTATGGCGCCAATGTTAAGCTCGCAGTAATCATGACACTTTTTGTTCAGGCCTTTAGATATGCTTTTGAACCATTCTTCTTCGCAAGACAAAAAGAGACCAACGACAAAAAAATATATGCTGAAATTCTCACTTATTTTATAGTATTCTGTTTAACTGTATTTCTTGGAATCACCCTATTCATAGATCAAATAAAGTTGATATTAGACGAAAGATATTATGAAGGCTTAGGGGTAGTCCCTTATATTCTTATTGCAAATATGCTGGTCGGGATATATTACAATTTGTCACTTTGGTACAAATTAACCGACAAAACCTATTTTGGTGCTTATTTTTCTATTGGTGGTGCATTAGTAACCATTACAATTAATTCTCTATTTTTGTCACTTTATGGATATAAGGTAGCGGCCATAGCCCAAGTGGTATGTTTTGCCCTAATGACTATAGCTAGTTATTTCTATATGCGGAAGTATTACCCTATCGACTATAAAGTTAAGAGAGTCTTATTTTCAATGCTCTTTGCTTTGATATTATTCTTTGTTGGTCAATATCTTCCTGACGTTAACACTATCTTGGGATTTGTTCTCAGGGGATTTACTATCTTAGTGTTTATTGTACTTTCATTATTTCCAGAAATGAAAGTAGAAATGAATAAAAGAAGAAGATAAGTAAAAGTAAACACTCATTGTGACATATATGTGATCACACAAGTTATCTTATTCTCGAATAAAAAAAATTACATATGACTAAAGTTAACATTATAAACAAATCTAACAATAGCCTGCCTCACTATGGTACAGAAGCTGCCGCAGGAATGGATATAAGAGCAAACCTTGACAACCCAATTACTTTAAAACCGCTTCAGAGAACATTGGTTCCTACTGGATTGTTTATTGAATTACCAGTAGGATATGAGGCTCAAGTTCGTCCTCGTAGTGGTTTAGCTATCAAACATGGAATATCTGTTTTAAACAGTCCTGGGACCATCGATGCAGATTATAGGGGAGAGGTTTGTATCATACTCGTAAATCTTTCTGAAGAACCATTTGTTATTGAACATGGAGAGCGAATTGCACAAATGGTGGTTGCGAAACATGAAACAGTTAGGTGGGAAGAGGTGGAAATACTAAACGAAACTGAAAGAGGTGAAGGTGGCTTTGGCCACACCGGTAAAAAATAAGAATCCCTTATCATCAAAAAAACATTAGCATTATGATGAAAATACACAAAGTACTCATAGGAGCAACGCTATTCGTAGCCTTACTCTCATGCAGTACGAGTAAAAAGGTTACATCCTCAAAAAATAAAGCTAATCCTGTGGCATTGAAAGGTAAAGTCTCCGATATAAAATTATCAGAAGAGATGAGCCTCCAGTTCGAATACCTCTTTATTGAAGGGTTAAAACAGCGCATGCTTGGTAATTTTGATGGAGCAACGGCTCTATTCTCTAAATGTCTTGAGATAGATCCCAATTCTGCCATTTCAATGTACGAGTTATCAACCATTCACATTGCAAAAAATGATATGACTAGTGCCTTAGGGCTTCTTGAGAAAGCCTACCAGCTAGAACCAAATAATGACACCTATGCAATGCTGTTAGCTCAGGTATTTGAGCAACGTAAAAGGTATGATAAAGCAGCGAAAATCTATGAACAACTTGTTGAAAAACACCCAACTAACCTCGACTACATATATCGAAATGCAGCACTATATGCCTCCTCTAATCAGTTCGAGGAAGCCATTGAGATGTACGATAAGTTAGAGAAAGAGATGGGGCTCAATGAACGCATATCTGTTGCAAAAGAACAGATATATCTCACCTTGGGAGAAACAAAGAAAGCGAAAGAAGAGATCCAAAAACTAATTGATAGTAATCCCAAAGAGACCAAATACTATGGTCTTATGGCAGACCTATACCTCAAGTCAAACGATCGTGAAAAAGCGCTAGAGTATTACAATAAAGTTCTTGAAATAGACCCAACAGATGGGTTTGTTCACATCTCTTTAGCAAACTACTACCGTGAAGGGAAAGACACACAAAAGGCCCTTTTCCATGTTGAGAAGGCAATGCAGAGCACTACTTTAGATATTGGAACAAAGATCCAGATGTTCCTGCTACTAACTGCTCCAAAAAGTGAGTTTGTCATCTCTGATCAAGAAAAAGAGAAACTTCTTGAGTATATGATTGCTGCAGATCCTAGTGAAAGTCGACCTCACGCTCTATTTGCTGAATACTTAATCCAGAGTCAAGACTATAAAAGAGCACGAGAACAAGTTCGATATGCCATCGACCTTGAAGGAGATAATTACCTCTATTGGGAAAGACTTATCATGTTGGACAACCAGCTTCTTGAATGGAAGGCTATGAAGGAAGATACTGAAAATGCATTGGAGAAGTTTCCAAACAAGCCTCTACTATACGTTTTTAAAACTCTAACATTGCTTCAAGACAAGAAATATGAAGAGATGCTTCCATTACTTGAAAAAGCCGAGCTCCTACCTGATGTAGATAAAGCGATGCTTTCTCAGATCTATACTTATAAGGCCGAAGCACTATATAACTTGAATAAGTTTGATGAAGCATGGAAAGCCTATGATAAAGTGATTGAGTTAGACCCAAATAATTATATGGCAATGAACAACTATGCATACTATTTATCTCTGAGAGGTGAGCACCTTGAAAAAGCAGAGAGACTCAGTGGGCTAGTTGTCGAAAAAAACCCTAATAATCCAACATATCTCGACACTTATGCTTGGGTATTATTCATGAAAAAGGACTTTAGATTAGCAAAGTTCTATATGAAGAATGCCATCGACAGCATGGAAAATGTTAATCCAACGCTTTATGAACACTATGGAGATATCCTCTTTTTCTTAGAAGATTTTGATGGAGCTTTAAGTAATTGGAAGAAGGCAAAGGAAAAAGGAATAGAATCTGATATTCTAAATAAAAAAATTAAAGATATGAAGTATTACTCTGAGTAATACTTCATTAAATCTTAAAGATTAATTCAACAGTAGTGTTTAGATTTTTAAAACCAAAGATAGTTATCTCTATTGCTCTCATAGCAATTATAACTAGTTGTAGTACAACAAAAAGATTATCCAGAAGTGTTTCCCCTTCAGCTAGTACAGTGGCACTAAAACCAATCAGCTGTTCAAAACTAATGAGGAATGTAAAGAATGCTGAAAGCTCCTATGAAACATATGGAGCAAAGAGAGCATCCATTTCTGCAACAATAAATGGGGAGAAAAACACATTCTCAGCCTCCTTTAGAGCGATGATTGATAGTGTCATTATTATCTCTGCGCAAAAAGGAATTCTACCAATTGGGAAACTTCTTGCAACCCAAGATACCCTAGTATTAGTGAATATCCTTGGTAGAGAAACAATACATACTAATTATGATCGTATTGATAAGAATATTGGTGTTCATCTCTCTTTAAATAAGCTGCAGGATATATTCATGGGGAATGCATTGACATTGCAGACTAGTCCGAATGGAAGAATATTGAAAAAATATAAATGCTTTATCGAAGAAGGATACTATGTTATTACTTCTGTAAAGGAGACGAGTTCAAGAAAAGAGAAAAACAATAAAAGAAAAAGAAAGATAATTCTTAAGAAAGGGAATAAGATATATATCGGAGAAAATATGGTAGAAGAACGTCTCTATTTTGATCCACACAACTTCAAACTATCCAAAGTTGTATACAATAATCTAGAGAATAACTCTTCGTCAACCATAAATATTGACAAATATGTCAATATGGAAGGATTTTTATACCCTTCATTGGTAACATTGACCTCTCGAAAGCAAGAGAATATTATCTTTGAACTGAAAGTAAAGTTGTATAAGATGTGGGTGAACAAAGAAAGCTCGTTTAAATTCACCATTCCATCTGCATACAAAAGCAAAGTGTTGTAGATTATGTGTAAAAACTCTCTTCTAAAATATTTTTTATGGGTATGTTGTATCCTGTCCTTCATGACCAGTGAAGGACAGGATATCTCTTCCGTGAGAAAACAACAACGTAAAATACTTAGAGAGTTACAAACAACACAAAAACTACTTAATAAGGCACAGCAAAATGCAGACATATCACTGTCTCAGCTTAAGCTAATAAAGAATAGTATAAAGCAACGTCAGAATCTTATTACTAGATATGAAGATCAAATAATGATCTACAACAACTGTATTGAAGATTACAATTATGTCATCTCTTCTCTAAATGAAGATCTGACTAAAGCCAAACAATCTTACTCTCAGTTCTTAAACAAGATGAACCTGGAAGGGGCTACAGATCAGAAACTAGTTACACTTTTCTCCTCCAAGAACATCAAAGATTTCTATATGAAAGAGGGAGAGGCTGCACAATTCCAAAAAATTCAAGCTCGAAAGATTAAGTTTATCAGTTCTCTTTCCAAAACGATCTCAAGAAGCAAAGAGAGAATGCAAAAGAATCGTGATGAGGTCAAACAGATGACCCATAAAATATCTCACGAATGTAAGGTCCTTAATAATGAATTTGTAATTGAGAATTCATACTATCAAAACCTTAAGGACAAAGAAACTGAGCTTACAGCTATCGTTTCTCAACAAAAAAGCATTTCTATCAAACTTAGAAGAAAAGTTGTGTCTGAAGGAGCAAACCATTCTGGGAATAACAAAGCACATCAATTTGAATTTGAAAAACACAAAGGAAAACTAACTTGGCCTGTTGATGGGATCGTAATCGATCACTTCGGAGTACACCACCATACAGTGGTCAAAAAACTGAAAGTAAACAACAAGTGGATTACCATATCCACTCTACCCAAAACAAAAGTCAAAGCAGTATATGATGGGATTGTTACAGCTGTAATGGCAATAAAACATGGAAATCTATCGGTATTCATTCGACATGGGAACTACATCACAGTTTACTCAAACTTAAAGACCGTCTACGTTAAGAAAAACCAAAAAATTAAACTCGGAGAGAAGATAGGTGATGTCTATACCGACAAAACAAATGGAACAACGACACTCTTGAAATTTCAAGTATGGAAAATGACCGAATGTCTAAACCCTGAAGAGTGGCTATTAGATAAAATATAGCCTTTACAGCTAAAAAGAGCGACTATAATGGAATATCCTTATAGTCGCTCTTTTTCTGCCTTATTTGGTCTCTTTAGCCTCATCAAATATGTTCCTATAGAACAATAGTAAAATAGCAATACCTATAGATATTGATGAATCTGCAATATTAAATACGGGACTAAAGAACAGAAAATGCTCTCCACCATACTTTGGTATCCATGCAGGAAAGTTCCCCTCGATCAAAGGGAAATAAAGCATATCCACAACTTTACCATAAAAGAATGTTTCATAGCCTCCTCCTTCAGGAAGTAGTGTTGCAACTTGACCAAAACTATGATCAAAGATTACCCCATAGAATGCACAGTCGATAATATTTCCAATGGCTCCGGCCAATATTAATGCGACACTGATAACTGCTCCTGTTGGTATCTCTTTTTTGATCATTTTGTTCAAGTAGACAATGATAGCTCCTGAAGCAAAAATTCTAAAGATTGTAAGAAAGGGTTTTCCATAAGCTCCTGCAAACTCAAACCCAAAAGCCATACCATTGTTCTCTACAAAATGTATTCGGAACCAATCTCCCAATACATTAAACTCTTCTCCGAGCGTCATATTGGTTTTAATCCAAATCTTAGACCCTTGATCAATTATAAGAAGTAGCAGAACAACGATGACCGCTATTTTACGCTTTGACATAAAGATTCAATATTAAAAAAAAATCCGAGGAGTAATACCTCTCCTCGGATTATCAATTTCTATTATGAAAGAATTACTTTCGATTATTTTTCGCATCAATACTTAAAGTTGCGTGAGGAACAGCTAACAATCGCTCCTTTGCAATTAATTTTCCTGTTTCACGACAAACACCATAAGTCTTGTTCTCAATACGTATAAGTGCTGCCTCTAAGTGCTGAATAAATTTCTGCTGTCTCTGAGCTAACTTACCAGCTTCCTCTTTTGATAAAGTTGCTGCCCCTTCTTCTAACACTTTGAAAGTAGGAGAAGTGTCCTGCGTGTCGTTACCGTCTCTTTGGGTAATGGCATCTTTGTACAACTCATAATCATTTCTTGCCTTGTCAAGTTTCTTTAGAATAACCGCTCTAAATACCTCAAGGTCTACATCTGAGTATCTTACTTTTTCCACCATATAATTAAAAGGTTAAGAATAATTTTATGAGTTCTTATTAGATTTGATCCACTAATTTAATAAAATTATCTTTAAAACGACACACCACAACAGACGCAAGCTTCAATTATTAAACACGTTTAACATCAATTTTAGTTACCACGTCAGCTTCGATCTCAACCTCTTGTCCGCTATCATTTGCGATCTCGTCCACCAAGCTAAGTTCTGATGCTAGTGTCTGTTTAGAGATATAATCTGCAAAGTTCTCTAATGCACTATTTAAATTATCGTGACGTTGAATTGTAATCACCACCTTGTCGGTTACATCAAAATCACTCTCTTTTCTGATATTTTGGATACGGTTGATGAACTCACGAGCAATACCTTCTTCCCTCAATGATTCCGTAATGGTAATATCCAATGCAACAGTCAATGCACCCTCGTTTGCTACCAACCATCCTGGAATATCTTCCGACATGATTTCTACATCCTCTAGGGTCAAATCAACTTGTTGTTCCTGCACTAACAATTGAAAGCTACCATTTGTTTCAAAAAGATTGATATCGTCTTGCGATAATTTATTCACTGCTCCTGCAATGCCTTTCATGATCTTACCATACTTAGGACCTAGAGTCTTAAAATTAGGCTTAATCTTCTTCTTAATAACACCTGAATTGGCAGTAATATACTCTACCTCTTTCACGTTCACCTCTGTCAGTATAATATCTTTCACAGCCTCAAATTGAGCCTCGAAGTCATTATCTAGAATAGGAACCATAATCTTCTGAAGTGGTTGTCTCACTTTCAACTTCTCCTTACGACGTAGACTCAAAACCATTGAACAAACTTTCTGAGCAATTGTCATACGCTCTTCTAGCTTCTCATCAATCAATGTTGCATCTACAGTAGGATAATTCGCCAAGTGTACTGAACCTTCAAAATCTTTGTTTGTAATACTATTAAGATCTCGGTACAACTGATCCATAAAGAATGGTGCAATTGGCGCAGACAACTTAGCAATAGTCGACAAACAAGTATACAAGGTTTGGTATGCTGAGATCTTATCCTCATCATATTCTCCACCCCAGAATCTCTTTCTACATAGGCGAACATACCAGTTAGATAGGTTCTCTGTAACAAAATCATTAATCGCACGACCAGCTCTTGTTGGTTCGTAAGCTTCTAATGCTACGTTCACTTCTTTCACCAAACTGTTCAATAGAGATAGTACCCAGCGATCAATCTCTGGTCGTTTCTCCATGGCCACATCAGCTTCACTATATGTAAATCTATCGATATTTGCATACAATGAGAAGAAGCTATATGTATTATATAGTGTACCGAAGAACTTTCTACGAACCTCTTCCACACCATTTACATCAAATTTCAAATTATCCCATGGTTGAGAGTTTGTAATCATATACCAACGAAGTGGGTCTGATCCATATTTCTCAATCGTCTCAAATGGATCTACCGCATTACCAAGACGCTTTGACATCTTGTTCCCTTTTGCATCCAACACCAAGCCATTCGAAATAATATTCTTAAAGGCAACCGAATCATTGATCATCGTAGAGATTGCGTGTAAAGTAAAGAACCATCCACGTGTTTGATCTACCCCTTCTGCGATAAAGTCAGCTGGATAAACCTCTCCGAAGTTCTCTTTGTTCTCAAATGGATAGTGCATCTGGGCAAATGGCATCGCTCCAGAATCAAACCACACATCAATCAAATCCGTTTCACGTGTCATCTTATGACCACTCTCTGAAACTAGATAGATATCATCGACATAAGGACGATGAAGGTCGATCTTCTCATAATTCTCTTTAGAGTACTCCCCAACGATAAACTCGTCATATGGGTTTTTATCCATAAAACCAGCTTCAATGGCTTTCTTGATCTCGGCCATCAACTCTTCAACTGATCCAATACACTTCTGCTCCGTTCCATCTTCTGTTCGCCAAATAGGAAGTGGTGTTCCCCAGTAACGAGATCTTGAAAGGTTCCAGTCTACTAGGTTTTCTAACCAATTTCCAAAACGACCTGTACCTGTCGATGCTGGTTTCCAGTTAATGGTTTTATTTAGTTCGATCAAACGATCTTTAACTGCTGTTGTTTTAATAAACCAGCTATCCAATGGATAATATAGAATTGGCTTATCTGTTCTCCAACAATGAGGGTAGTTGTGAACATGCTTCTCCACACGGAAAGCCTTGTTCTCTTTCTTCAACATTACAGAGATATCCACATCCAATGTAGCATCTTTCTCTGTTAGATCTGCATCATATGCATTTTTCACATAACGACCAGAGAACTCGTTATAAAGATCAACATCTACATTTGCTGCAACCCAAGCTGCATCTAAATCCTCAATAGGAAATAGACGACCTTGTTTATCCACCATAGGTTGTTGCTTTCCTTCTTTGTCTAAAAGAAGCATTGGAGCAATACCAGCAACTTTCGCTACACGGTCATCGTCCGCACCAAAAGTCGGAGCAATATGAACAATACCAGTACCGTCTTCTGTAGTAACATAGTCTCCTAGGATCACACGGAAAGCATCACCATCCGGCTTCATCCAAGGAATTAACTGCTCATATTGAATGCCTTCTAAATCTGTTCCTTTATACTCCGCAACTGCTTCGAAAGGAATATTCTTTGCACCTGCCTCATAACTGTCAAAATCTAACGCCTCGTTCTTCTCTGGGAAGAATTTACGATATAGATCTTTGGCCACCATTACAGACACCGGAGTTCCTGTATATGGGTTATAAGTACGAACCTGAACATACTGAATGTTTGGACCTACTGCCAAAGCTGTGTTTGAAGGCAAAGTCCATGGTGTAGTTGTCCATGCCAAGAAATATAGATCTTCATTACCGAAGAATTTCTCCGATATCTCGTTACGAACCACCTTAAACTGCCCCACACAAGTGGTGTCTTTCACATCACGGTAAGTACCTGGTTGATTCAACTCGTGAGAACTCAAACCAGTACCTGCTGCAGGAGAGAATGGTTGAATGGTATAGCCTTTATAAAGCATCCCTTTATCAAACAACTCCTTCAACAAGTTCCACAATGTCTCAATATATCGGTTATCGTATGTGATATATGGATCATCCATATTCACCCAATATCCCATTTTGTGCGTCAAGTCTTCCCATAGATCCGTGTATTTCATCACCTCCCTACGACAAGCTGCATTATATTCTTCTACAGTAATTTTCTTACCAATATCTTCTTTTGTAATACCAAGAGTTTTTTCCACACCCAACTCTACTGGTAAACCATGTGTATCCCATCCAGCTTTACGCTTCACTTGGAACCCTGTCATTGTCTTATAACGACATATAAGGTCTTTTAGTGAACGAGAGATAACGTGGTGAATACCTGGTTGGCCGTTAGCTGAAGGTGGTCCTTCATAAAATACAAAGGTTGGCTTACCTTCTCGCGTAGACATACTCTTATGGAAAGTATCATCATTCTCCCAAAACTTTAATACATCTTTGTTGATTTGAGAGAGATCGAAATTTTTATATTCTCGAAACTTATTACTCATGATATTATATGGTATTACCTCTATTTTTTTCGTTAATCACACAAAGATATAATTTTTTTCTATCCATACACCTAGAACGTTTTGACTCCTAAGTGTTTTGAATTAACAAATATCAGTTTAAACTTACAATTCCATGTTGATGAGCTCAAGAAATGAGAGCTGAAGCTATTCCAAAGGATGAGTTTCATAAAAAGGATGAGTTTAAAAAGAAGGAAGCTAGGTGTAATCATATTCAATGTTTCCACATTAATAAAAAAGCAAACTCGATATTTTTAAAATGATCATCGAATATGAATTAACGATCTAAAACTTAAGACCAAACTACTCTATTGGGATACAGAGATCAACAGTTGCAATCTTATTGGGATGCTTCGTAAAATCATTATGAAATATCTCAAAAGGTTCACTATCTGTTTGTTTATAACCATTTTGATTCATCCAAAGAAATAGACTAGTCCATGATTTTTCAAATTCATCAATTTGTATTACAAATCTTGCAACAATATATTTTCCAGCTAATATTTTTGTTTTTGAAATAATCCCATCTGTAGTGATAGAATCATTAATTTCAATACATACACCCATTCTTACTTTTTGAGCTTCAGTAATTTTGAAACTGTCGTAATAGATGGTTATAAGCTTAGTAGTATCATCAAATAAATCCACTGATTTAGCCCATTTTATAAGATCATTGTATGTATCTTTTAAATTCTGTTCTCCAATACATGATATATATGCTAATTGCTTTTGTTTAAGTTCTAGGACTTGTATATCTGCTTTCATATCGCACCATTTTTCTAAGTTTTCCATTGAACGAAGATATTCCTTCTTATTAGGATAAGTTTGACAATTCTTGCGAATTATTTGAAAAACTCGAGTATGCCTATAGGGATTCTGAACAATAAATACTGAGGGACTGGTTCCATAATATTGTTTAAACAATCTTGAGAAGCTACTTATATCTTCAAATCCATACTTAAATGCAATATCTGAAATAAGCTTTTTATCATGTAATAATTCTAATGCTGCTTTCTCTATTCGTTTACGTGTAACATATTCATTCAACGTTTCGTTAGTAATACATCTAAAGATTCGATGAAAGTGATAAGGAGAAAAAGCAGCTATTGAAGATAGTTTTTCTAGAGATAGTTTTTCGTCTAAATTTTCCTCAATATATTTGAGAACAAGATCAACTCTTCGTTTATAATTATCATTAGTTGCTTTCATATCCATCTTGCATTATGTTCTAACCCCAATATTCTTAAAGTATCATCTAGTTATTCATATAATGAATAAAGATGACATACTATCCCTTGAAATGGGATCACCTTCAGTACAATGTAGTGACAAAGAAAAAATGGATTTTTTATAATAAATACCTGTCTCAAACATGTGAATGAACCAAACTTAATTGACCCATACAGATACCAGTCATGCATATAAGAAACCTCAAAAAGATTTCTGTTTTAGAAGTGAAGGTAGTCAAATAATCCTTACCACTTCATAAGTATATCCGTATGTTCCTTAAGGAAATCCCTACTATAATAATCCGCATCCACCACTTGATCGTTCCAAACAACAATATCCAAGTCTATGGTTCTAGGACCAAATTTATCGGCCGTTCGATCTCTATAAAGAAAATCCTCTACCTCCTTCAAAAACAAATTAAACCCCTCCTTGGAATACCATGTCTCTACTTTCATTGCCGCATTATGAAAATTAGGCTGATCTTCTATCCCGATAGGCTTTGTCTCTACAACAGGAGTAACTTCTACCAAACGATGTCTTATGGAAACCGCCAAAATTGCCTCAGGAATATTAAATTCAGGAGAAATATTTGAACCGATCGATACAATCACTTTATTCATGAATATTATTTTTTTGAACCGTAATGGAAACCGTTTTAGAGAATCGTAGTGCACAAGGCTTCTCTATCTCTACCTCTACGCTGAAAACCCTTCTGTCTTCCAATATCAAGTTCGCGATATCATCAGTTAGCTTCTCTAAAAGAAGAAAACGACCATTCTCAACAAAGCTTATAATATGCTTTGTTATAGTTTTATAATTATAAATATTTGAAATATCATCCTCTGACATGGATGAATCAAAAGGAACATCTATCTTAAGATGAATATAGACATCTTGCTTTTTCTCTTGTTCCCCATCATGAAAACCGATATAGGTTCTTAAATGAAGTTTCTTTATACTTATTCGCATCTAGTTTTATTTAGTTAGTGATTACATTAAATGTTCTCCGCCATTACAGAACAAGGTTTGTCCAGTTGCCCATTCATTATTTATTAGAAACTCTAAAGAGGATAAAATCGATTTAACACCTGGTGCTACTCGTAATGGTGTGTCTAGAACACCTTGATGGAACATCTCAGCATTACCATGTTTTGATGGGAGTATCATTCCTGGTAGAATCGCGTTAATTCGAAACTCAGGAGCAAAAGAGAGAGACATCATATAAGTTAACTCCAACAACGACTTCTTTGATAAGATGTAAGACAAATAAGAACTCTTGTGTTTTTTCACTGCTTCATCCACAATCGTTATAACCTGTCCTTTAATCGCTTGAGAGCAAAACCACTTGGTTATTAACAATGGTTGAAAAAGATGAATACTAAAGTGATCTTGTAAAGAATTATAGGAGATGGTCTTAAAATCATCAGGTTCAAACATCGAAGCATTGTGTATTAATAGATTCACAATAACACACTGCTTCTCACAGAATACAGACAACTCGTCCACAAAAGTTGGACATCTCAAGTCGCCTTGAAAAACAAAAAATTGCAAATTAGAATAACTATCTTCTAACTCATTTTTTAATAATTCCACTCCATTTTGGTCGCTACAATAGTGTAATATTAAAGAGTAGCCCATAGAAGCTAATTTTAAACTTATCTCCCTTCCAATTCGTTTACTACTACCTGTTACTAAAGCAAGCTTATGCATATCAAATTGTCTTATGATTTCTCTTTTTTATTTATAAAACAATCATCGAAATGCAAAAGTTCTTACCTAATGATATATTTCATGATTTACATAACTGAAAGCTATGATACTAAATCTGTTATACAACAGTAATATCCTTATAAATAACTAGTTATTTATCCATTTTCCCCCTTTTTTTCTCCAACCTTTTATTATACTTTTACATTAAACGAGTGATCCAATAAACGAATACTTACTATGAAGAATTATATTCACCCCCTCCAAGAAGAGTATGATTTATCGACTTTTAATTTCTTTAAATCTCTTACACCTGATGAATTAAAGACATTGGATGGTCAAATTTCTGCTAGCCAATATAAAAAAGGCGATGTAATTTATCATGAAGGGAAACGCCTAACAGGCTTCTATTGTATTATGAGCGGAGTGCTCAAAGTAATCAAAACGGGTAGTGATGGTAAAGAGCAAATTATTCGCTTTGTTACCAAAGGCGATATTATTGCATATCGTTCTCTTTTAAGTAAAGAAGGCGCGTGCACTACTGCCAAGGTAATTGAACAAGCTGTTCTAGTTCACGTACCATATAACACACTAACTTCGATTCTTTCATCCAATCACAAGTTCACTCTAAACACACTCCAAGTGGTTTGTAAAGAGCTTAAAGATGCAAACAACTACATTACCGACATCGCACACAAAACGGTTCGAGAAAGAGTCGCTGAAGTTCTCATTATGCTTCGTGATAAGTTTGGTGTGAATAAAGATAATGTATTGCAAGTATCGCTTACAAGGGAAGAGATTGCCAATATGGTTGGAACTGCAACAGAATCTGTAATTCGATTACTTTCTGAATTTAAACACGACAAGATTATTGAAATCAAAGGCCGTGAAATTAAATTCGTAAACCTCCCTAGATTAACACGAATAGCTAATATGTGATTAATTCACCTATACCCCAAAATAAACCTAAGAAAGGGCTTACAATCAACACTGTAAGCCCTTTTATATATCACATCTATCACGATAATGTAACCATATATAAAACATAACCACTAAAACAATTACAAATCATCTTCCATTTCAACCAATCACTATTTTATACACACTAATCACAGCCTTTCTCAATGAATAAAAGATATAATCATTATATAAACATATTATTATCTAAAATAACTATAAACCATTATGCATTCCAAACAATCACGACGACTACATCAAGAAAGACTACAATCAAGTTTATCCCCACCACTCCCTATCCATCAAATGATAGAAGTTAGATGTAGCACCTTCATTTTTAATCTCACAACATTTTCACTCTCCATGACAAAAATAGACATTCTCATCATACCCCTAACCGCCAAAAAAAACGATTGATTGACACTCTTTAGATAATGTGCACACCCATACAATCGTAATTCGTAAACAACACCAATCCACTATACACACCTATCTTTTACACCCAGACGGACAGTTTAAAAGTAACACAGATAGAGTTTAATTTACACTACCCTGTTAGATTACCTCCGTTGCGGATCTGATCTAAAGCCTTAACTCTTACTTCTTCTAAATCAACTCTTTTCATATATCCTAAATTTAAGAAAATCTAGACAGAGTTAATTTTACACCGTCTTACACCGTCATTAACAATACATAAATACCCCTATCATAAACACCTTCCCCTACTTTAGCAAGTACTTAACAGCCACCTAATCCGTACAAAATCCGTCTCTAATCCGTCCCTAATCTGTACTTTCTTCATGGTTATCACATCTTTCCTTCATGGTTCCTCCATCGATTATTCATTTTGGATGGAGGAACCATGAAGGAAGGATGGCTGATTCTTGGTTAAGAGACGGATTAGGGACGGATTAGGGATAGATTAGGGACGGATTAAGTGCTTACTAGGTCAGGGTTGAATAGGGGTTTAGGGTGTGAGAATATAGAATCAGATAGAGAACGGATACTTGAAATAAGAAGAGAGTAAAAAAATAGGGATCGTTCTAATCAAATTATTGAGACACTTGCACGGAAGTCAATAACAAGACCAGTAACACTTAATATCAAACACTTACAACAGTTATCAACATGTTTAAATCAGCATCTAAAGAGGTTTATGAATCTTTATACAAAACAGATTGCTCTCAAATCAATCGTTTAGAATGGAGGGTAATAAGATAGTGGTATAGGGTCAAGAATTGCCTGAGAATAAACATTAGTTTCTAGGATTTAGTGGCAAAGAGATAAAAATAAAGAGAGTCCATCATGATGAACTCTCTTTATCGTATTTAATCATTAATCGATTTCAATGATTGCAGTAGGCAAGCTGCTATCTTATATCGATTTCTTTGAATATCGAACAAAGTCTCTATATGATTTAGCGACATTGACTGAGTGGAAGAGTAGGTTCTTAGACTCAGAAAGGACATTAAAGAAAAGTACGGAATTACGAGTGTTAACTTCTTTACCTTTAATTCTTCGGATCTGAAGTTTTTCAAGTTCAGCCATGAATAAGGTGATTTGATCTCTCTCGTTGATAAGTTCGTCAATCTTGTCGAAACGTTCTTCCTTAACAATATGAATTACTGAGTTATAGAAGTCGTTTACTTTATTAACAAGTTGGTTGAGTTCTTCTGCTTGGACATCCACAAATGGTCTGTGGTTATTGCTGATGTGTTCATACAGAGGAGTGATAATATAGTTTAATGAGTGAGACAACTCTCTAAGGTAGTCGACAATCTGAACGTAATAGTGACCAGTCTCTACAGAATCTGCTTGAAGCCTTATTACCACGCTATTTACATTGTTTTTCCACTTCTTCGTTTTCTTGCTTAAGTAGTCAACCTCTTCTAATATCTCTTTAATGTTTTTACGATCTTCCTTCAAGAAGCTTTCAATTGCAACAAGGTAGCCTTTTGTAGCAATCAAAATGGAATTGGTTACCCTCTGCTTACTCTTCTCTAAAACTTTGGTTGTTTGTAACACCTCTTCGGTAAACTCTTCTTCTTCTTCGTTTTTAACTTCGTCTTTCTTTTTAAAAGTAGATTTAAATACCAGGAATAAAGCCAATGCTAAGAAGACGAACACTGTTGCATCACCAACAAGACTAATGGTAGCTCCAATGAACGCAGCACTAGAGAATGCAACAATAGCTGTCATAAACCAACCTCCGACCACTGTAAACACACCAGAGATACGATAAACGGCAGACTCTCTATCCCATGCTTTATCAGAAAGAGAAGTACCCATGGCAACCATGAAGGTTACATAAGTGGTTGAAAGAGGTAGTTTATATGAGGTACCAATAGAGATCAATATACTTGCAACCACAAGGTTTACAGAAGCACGAATAAGATCAAATGCCGTATCATCATCTGTTTTTTCAGGCTTCTTAAAACGTTTACTCACGCGATTTTTAACCCCTTCAGCGATAATTGCACCAAATCTTTGGGATACAGATATGGATGATCTAACAATTGCTCTAGAGACAGAAGAAGATTCAAAACGCTCTTCTGATTCGCCTTGATTAGATAGGTTTAGTGATGTTGCGATAACCTTCTTTGCTTTTTTGGAGGTGATCAACGTTACGATCATAATAATACCTGCAATCAAAAGCATGTAGGTTTCTGTCTTAACAGGCTCTGTAAGAATTTCCATGCTCATTGCATCTGGAGCCATTCCAGAAGCTTTCCAAGCATTGAATGATTCAAAACCAGCCAATGGAACACCAATAAAGTTCACGAGGTCATTCCCTGCGAATGCCATCGCCAACGCAAATGTACCAATCATTACTACCACTTTCAGAATGTTTACTTTTCTGAAAATCATTGAGATTACTTGGAGTAGTATTGTACAAGAGACAAAACAAATAGCAATGATTGAAGTCGTATGTGTTTTAATATATGTTATTTGCTCAGGAGCAATCCATGAAGCTCCTTTAGCACCTTTAATCAAAATAAAGTATGTGATAAAAGCCAAACATAGTCCACCGAAGATAGAACCATAGTATTTGATTTTTTTATCAAATTTAAATGTAAAGATCAGTCGGGTAATCCACTGTACTAATGCACCAATAGAGAAGGCTATAACCACAGAGAAGAGTATTCCAAATATAATGGCCAACGCTTTATCGGTATTGATATATTGGTGAATATCAGCTATGGATTGATTTAGGTTTGAAATCTTTACTAATGCGACTGCAACCGAAGAACCTAACAATTCGAATACAATTGATACGGTTGTGGATGTCGGAAGTCCCAATGAGTTAAAGAGATCAAGGAGAATAATGTCCGTGATCATTACGGTTACAAATATGATCATTATCTCGTTGAACATGAACATATTCGGAATCATAATACCTTTTCGTGCAACCTCCATCATACCACTAGAGAATGTGGCTCCAACAAGGATACCTAAACTAGCAACGGTGAAAATGACCCACTTTGGTGCAGCCTTTGATCCAATAGCTGAATTTAAGAAGTTTACTGCATCATTACTAACCCCTACGATGAGATCAGAAATTGCTAATGCAAACAGTATAACTACTAGCGTTAAATAAAACGTTTCCATGAATAAATGATTAATTTGGTTTTTTTATTTTCTGACTGCAATAACCTCAATTGAAATTACTTGAATGTTAAGGCAACTTGATTTATTTGTTAGTCATTTTAAGACTGTTAAGTTTAGGTTAACAGGTGTATTTTTATATTTTTTTTATTCATCTTTGGGTACCAAAATGGTTTTATAATAATTCATATAACTACATGAAATCCTATACGTTAAAAAGCCTATCAGTGTATTTGTCACTAGCACTGACTCTTATATTCGTTGTATTTCTTACAATCAACTTTGTATATCATCGATTATGGTTTCTTTGTATATCCGTACCAATTCTTCTTGTCGTTACCATACTCATTGTTAATTATATCTTAAACAGTTTAGTTTACGATAAGTTGAAACCTATATATAAAATTGTGCGTTCGATTCCATTATCAGAAAGAAAGAACAAGAGTAATCTTACAAATTCGATTGATTTGATTAATGAAGTGCATAGAGAAGTAGAGGAGTGGTCGCATCTGAAAATAGCTGAGATAAAAAGACTTAAAGGGTTGGAGAAATATAGGAAAGACTATATTGGGAATGTATCCCACGAACTTAGAACACCAATATTCAATATACAAGGTTATGTATTAACTTTACTAGATGGTGGTATGGATGATCCCAAAATTAACAAACTCTATCTAGAGAGGACAGAGAAGAGTGTGGATCGAATGATATCGATTGTTGATGATTTGGAATCCATTACAAAACTAGAAGCAGGAGAACTTAAGTTAAACAAAACCAGATTCGATATCGTTCAACTAGCACAAGAGGTTTTTGATTTAGAAGAGAGAGAATCAACGGAAAGAAATATAACACTTCGTTTTGGTAAGGAGTTTGACAAGCCGATCACAGTGTATGCAGACCGAATGAAGATCTTTGATGTCCTAAGAAATCTTATTGGAAACGGTGTTAAGTATGGTTCAAAAGGGGGGTTTGTAAAGGTTGGTTTCTACGATATGATGGATCATATCATGGTTGAAATCACAGATAATGGAGTTGGTATAGAAAACGATCACGTACATCGAATATTTGAGAGGTTCTATCGAATAGATAAAAGCAGGTCACGAAAAGAGGGAGGAACAGGATTAGGATTGGCTATCGTAAAACACATACTAGAAGCTCATAACCAATCGATTCAAGTGAAGAGTGCTCTAGATCAGGGAAGCACTTTTACTTTTACCTTAGAGAAGTAGTTACCTTATTTTATCATCTTTTTTATGTATATTTGATTACATCCAAAATAAAAATAAAAATGAGTGAAGATTACAGCAAATACACGATTCTACTTGTGGATGACGAAGAGGATATTCTTGAATTCATTAGCTATAATTTAAGAAGAGAAGGTTTTATTGTTCATACTGCTAAGAATGGAGAAGAAGCAATTCAACAAGCTAGTAAGCATAGTCCTCATCTAATCATCTTAGATGTGATGATGCCAGAGATGGATGGTATTGTTGCTTGTGAAGAGATTCGTAAGATCCCATCGTTAAAAGGATGTATTATTGCTTTCTTGACTGCAAGAGGAGAGGATTATTCTCAAATTGCAGGCTTTGAAGCTGGAGCAGATGATTATATAACAAAACCTATTCGACCAAAGGTTTTGATCAGTCGTGTTAAAGCACTTCTAAAACGACATGATTCGAATATGGTTGAAGCAATCGATGATAAAAATATTCTAAAAATAAGTGATCTTATCATTGATAAGGAGAAATATCTTTTGATCAAAGATGACAAAGAGATGATTCTTCCACGTAAAGAGTTTGAATTACTGTCTTTGTTGGTTTCAAAATCAGGAAAAGTGTTTACACGAGAGGAAATATATAACACGGTTTGGGGGGACAATGTAATCGTTGGTGACCGTACCATTGATGTTCATATCCGTAAGTTAAGAGAAAAGATTGGAAGTGATCATATTAAAACTCTTAAAGGTGTTGGATATAAATTTGTTGAATAACATATTTATATCTCAGTAATTCGTTACATTCTTTATTTACTTTACAATAGGAAGAAAAAGGAATCAAACTTTTAATTGGTATGGATTGTTATATAGGTTAAGTACCATACTAGTTTAGTCTATGTCAAGAATTAAAGAATACGCTATGAAACATTTTTTTTCACTTTTCGCCATTGTACTTTTCCTTTCACTTTTGGGGTGTAAAGAAAAGAAAGTAAAAGAAGTTCCTAAAGAGGTCCCTGTTATTGAAGAAGTAGCAACAGAGGTTGTTACACCTGATGATAAGAAAGAAGACATTAAAGAAGAGGTGGTTATTCGAGGGGTCAACCTGAAGGATAGATACTTTATTATTGTAGGTAGTTATAATATCTATAACAATGCCGATATATTAAAAAAGAAGCTTTTGAAAATGGATTACAAGCCTGTTATTTTTATGCAAGATGAAAACGGGCAATTCAAAGTAGCAATAGAATCGTTCCAGTCATTGAAACAAGCAGAAAGTGAGATGACTGATTTAATGAATGGTAAAAAACTTTTTAAGCACAGTTGGATTTTCAAAAGAAAAGGAGAGGTCCGAGAATTCCATAAAGATCCAATTTAATAAGGGCTTTGTGGTAATTATTGAAAAGGAGTATGGACATAATCTATACTCCTTTTTATGTTATATACATTGTCAACAACTATTATAATAGACTCTATTCATGCATTTTAATCTTTACATGCATCAAAATGATTAATACGATCCCATAAGTTATCAACATTGTGAATACTATCCTTTATATCTCTTTCCGTAAGCGAGCTACAGGAAACCCCATCTGTTCACGGTATTTTGCAATGGTTCGTCGAGCAACATTATAACTCTTCTCTTTCAATATATCTGAAAGTTTCTGATCTGTTAACGGCTTCTTCTTATCTTCTTTCTCTATACACTCCTTAAGAATCTGTTTTATTTCTCTAGTTGAGACTTCTTCACCGTCTTCCTTTTGCATGGCTTCAGAAAAGAAATATTTAACTTGAAATGTTCCAAAATGAGTTTGTATGTATTTGCTGTTAGAAACTCTCGAAATGGTTGATACGTCTAAACCTGTTCTATCGGCAATGTCTTTAAGTATCATTGGCCTTAATTTGGTCTCATCACCGTCAATGAAATACTCTTTCTGGTAACTGATAATTGCATTCATGACCAATAACAGAGTCTGCTGACGTTGTCTCACTGCATCTATAAACCACTTTGCTGAATCTAACTTCTGTTTTACGAAGAGTGCTGTATCCTTTTGTTGAGAACTACTCTTCTTCCCCGATATTTTGTAATCCTTTAGAATATTAGAGTAGGTGTTATTAACCCTTAATTCTGGAACATTACGCTGGTTTAAAGACAATATTAACTCACCATCCATAAGATCAAGAATAAAGTCAGGAATAATGGTTTGACTGGTTCTACTAATGGTATTGCTATATGAACTACCAGGCTTTGGATTGAGTCTTAATATCTCTTTTATTGCTTCTTTAAGCATATCATTATCGATATCCATACGCTTAATAAGCTTGTCGTAGTGTTTCTTTGAGAATTCATCAAAATGATCTCTAATGAGCTCCACTGCAATCTGAATAGCTGGGTCTGTTAGGTCTTTTCTTAATAATTGAATAAGTAAGCATTCTCTTAGATCATAAGCACCTACTCCAGCAGGATCTAATGTTTGAATTTTAACCAATACTTTTTCCAATTCTTTTTCGTCGGTATGAATATTCTGCATAAAAAGCATATCATCCATAATGGATTCCAAGTCACGTCTTAAATATCCATCTTCATCAATATTTCCAACAATATTCTCAGCAAGCACTATTTCCTCTTCATTCAAATCAATAAGACTAAGCTGCTCCATTAATATTTCATGAAAAGAAGCACCATCAGTCAATGGCATTTCTTGTGCCTTATCATCAGAAGAGTAATTGTTCGATTGATACTTGTAAGAAGGGACATCTTCTTCATTAAGATAGTCTTCAACAGAAAATTCTGTATTTTCAGTATCCGAATTAGATTTTAATTCTCCATTATAATCATCATCTATATCGTCTGTAGTAGATCTTTCTAATTCCAATACAGGATTCTCCTCTAACTCTTTTTTAATTCTTTGCTCTAATTGCATCGTTGGCAACTCAAGCAGTTTAATTACTTGTATTTGCTGAGGAGACAACTTCTGAAGAAGTTTTTGTTGTAAACTTAACTTTTGCATATATAATTTCCCTTACTTACGCTCTTCAACTTAATAACTCTTGTTTAATAATTATTCAATGACGATAACTATTAAACGAAACAAGTAGGCTTGTAAAACTGTTTCGATTAAATATTTATATCATAAGTAAAATACATTGTGTTGTATTTAGTTTACAAGATTATCTACTTCTCTATTGGAACAAAATACCAATAAATACGGAACTAAACTAATCCGTTTGAGTAAAAACAACTATGTGCTTTTACCCAACGTAGACAATTATATAAACAAAAAGGGATTACCTTTTGAAGATAATCCCTCTTGTCTGCTTATCAGCAAAACTACTTATTTAATACTAGAGTGGCTTCCACCATCTTTTTGACCAATCACTTTGTCATATTCTCTCCACATAATATCCCTCAGCTGTTGATTATCTGGGTTCCTTTGAACTGCTTTATACGCTTTGATGAATACAGGATGCTTACGATAGATAATCTCAATCGACTTCTCTCCCGAAATATGCCAAACAAAAGCTCCTACAAACATCCAACAGAATACACGTTTAAATACCCTTGAGATGTAAACTCTCTTCTCTTTTTTGTATACTATGATTTCAGATATCGCAACATAAAGCAATATTAACATACCGGCTAGTACAGCGATATTATTACTGGTAATAAAAATTAAATGCTCTGCTGCACCCATACAAGTGATAAAAAGTCCAACCCCCGCTAAGATGGACATTTTTTTAGTTATTGGGTCATACTGACAAGTGGCCTTATCATTATTGATAAAACTGTAATCTCTAAATCGCCTGAAGCTCCAAATAAGGTAGAATAAACCTAATGCACCTAAAGCTATTCCTTCAAAGAGATATCCATTTTTTACCAGCATAACACGAAGAACAATACCTATAAATAGTAATAGTTCTAAAATTTTCTCTATCGTTCTCATTTGTGAAGTGATATTTCTTTTCGAATTTTAACTGTAAAGTTGATAACTGTTGAGAACAAAAATATATATTTTACATCAATTATTATTATGTTCTAATTATTAAAATAATCTGTAATTCGAATCATCATTCATATTAGAACGTCCAAGATGAGTATATGCTAACTCTGTTACTTCTCTTCCACGCGGAGTTCTCTTGATAAATCCTTCCTTGATTAAGAATGGTTCGTATACCTCTTCAATGGTTCCTGCATCCTCACCAACAGCAGTGGCAATAGTAGAAATACCAACAGGTCCCCCTTTAAATTTATCAATGACAGTCGCTAAGATCTTGTTATCCATCTCATCTAGACCGTATTTATCAATATTCAATGCTTCTAAAGCAAAACGTGTTATTTCCAAATCAATATGCCCATTTCCTTTTACCATTGCGAAGTCACGGACCCTTCTCAGAAGACTATTTACAATACGAGGTGTACCTCTACTCCTAAAAGCTATCTCATGAGCAGACGCTTCATTGATAGGTATATTTAATAATGCTGCAGATCTAATTACAATCTTCGTTAGTATTCCAATATCATAATACTCCAAATGGCAGTTAATCCCAAATCTAGCCCTCAAGGGACTAGTCAATAATCCAGAACGAGTCGTTGCTCCGATAAGAGTAAAAGGATTAACCTCAATTTGAATTGAACGTGCACTAGGTCCTTTATCTATCATGATATCGATTCTAAAATCTTCCATTGCAGAATATAAATATTCTTCTACAATAGGGGATAAGCGGTGGATCTCATCAATAAATAGAACATCATGAGGTTCTAGATTTGTTAATAACCCGGCCAAATCACCTGGCTTATCTAATACAGGCCCAGAAGTAATCTTAAGTCCTACGTTTAGTTCGTTGGCAATAATATTAGAGAGGGTCGTTTTACCCAACCCAGGAGGTCCATGAAGAAGAACATGATCTAGAGCTTCTTCTCTCATTTTTGCAGCCTGAACAAAAATCTCTAGATTATCAACGATCTTTTTTTGACCTTTAAAGTCATCGAAAGATAATGGACGCAACTTATTATTCAAGTCACTATCAGAATCAAATGTCTTATCGTCTCTAAAATCAAAATTATCGTTCATATCTCTAAAAATGTTTTTTACAAAAATAGTGGTTATTGATTTAACTAGTGAATTTTTCCACAAGAAGTTATTCATCGTTTTTCCCCACTATTAATATTATATCATTACAATTAGTTTTCTTTTTAATAGAATGAATAAATGAAATATAATATAATAATAATAGGCTGTTGATGCAGTGTAAAAAAATATCATTCTTGATTTTGAATTTACAAGATCAACGCTTAATTAACAATTAGCACCTAGTTTATACACATTGTAAGTATTTGGTAATGAGTGAAAATCCAAATGTAACCGACAGTGTTCCTGAAAGGTTATGAATAGTTGTTAGTGTAGGTTTTAGGACAAATTATATGTGTGTTTTAGGTTAGATTAATGTCATTAAATTACGATGTAATAAAACTATCGATTTGAGATTTTAACCTAACCAAATAAAATATCGTTTTTTTGTAATCACTTTTCCCCATGCTATTCACTAGTTATTTCACAAGTTTATAACAACGGTTGTTGACTTTTTTGATTAATTCACTAATTGGTAAACGATTATTACCTTATAATTAAGATTGTTTTATCTCTTTTTATTAGATTTGTACTTTAAAATAAAATACGAGATGGATAAAATTGCAATTGCTTGCGATCATGCAGGATATGAAAGAAAGATAGAAATTATCAAGTATTTAAATGAGCAAGGTTTTGAAGTGGTTGATTTTGGATGTAATTCTTTGGAAAGCTGTGATTATGCTGACTTTATACATCCTTTAGCTTCAAAAATTGATAAGGGTGAGCTAAAGAGAGGGATCATCTTATGTGGAAGTGCTAATGGGGTTAACATTACCGCGAATAAATATCAAAATGTAAGATCGGCTCTTTGTTGGCAAAAAGAGATTGCAGAATTAGGACGATCACATAATGATGCAAATGTTTGTGCAATTCCAGCGAGATTTACGTTATTGGAAGAATCAATAGATATCGTAAAGTCTTTTTTGAACACTAATTTTGAAGGTGGTCGTCATACTCGTAGAGTAGAGAAAATTGCAATTCGAAAGCAGGGATAATATATCATTGAAATTATCTATTTAAATACTCTGAACTTATGTTGTCAAATACATGTAAATATGCTGTTAGAGCTGTAATATATCTAGCTTCTGGTTTCGATGGAGATCATAAGTATGGAATCAAGAAGATTTCGGAAGACTTAAAGATACCATCACCTTTCTTAGGAAAGATATTACAAAAGTTAGTAAAATCTGGTGTTTTAAACTCAAATAAAGGACCTAATGGAGGTTTTTGTTTGGCTAAAGATCCCAATCTAATTACTTTATTTGATGTGGTTAATGTTATTGATGGGAAAGAGTTTTTTGAACAATGTTTGATTTGCGATATGACTTGTTCTGAAAGAGAAGAACATGATGATTTCTGTGCAATACATCTTAATTTTAAGGAAATTAGAGAAAATATCACCAACCTTTTTAAGAATAAAACGATTGGTGAGTTATTAGATGACGCTAGTAAGGATGATACACCTGCTAGCTTAAGATTTTGATATTCGACTCTTATTAAAGAGTGTTTTAAATAGCATTATGCCGATGATTGCGCCTAAACTATTGGCTGCAGCATCGGCAAAACTAGGAGAGCGTTCGATTGGAAGCACTCCTTGTGCGACCTCAATACCTATGCCAAAAAATATTGCAATCAGAAGAGTGTATCGCGCTTTCCATTTCTTATATGAAGATGCACAAAGAAGGTAAGTGAAACCAGTGTAAAATATCATATGAACAACCTTGTCAAGGTTTGGTATTTTAACATTTGGAATATCATTGGAGGGCATCAGGCATCCATAAAGAATTACACCGCACCATAAAACAAAAAAGTATTTGGCATACTTAATAGAGATGTCAATTAATTTTATCATATACGTACTTATTATATGTCTGGAATTTATTTTCATATTCCTTTTTGTAAAACTAGATGTTTTTATTGTGATTTCCACACTAGTACAAACTTAGGATTAGTTGAGCCTATGTTTGATGCGATGAAGAAGGAACTGTCTCTTCGTAAGGATTATTTAATGAATAATACAATGATCCATACGATCTATTTTGGAGGGGGAACACCATCTTTACTTACACCGGAACAAATTGGGGAATTAATATCTTTGGTAAAAAATTATTATGTAGTCTCAGAGGCGGTTGAGATTACTGTAGAGGCCAATCCAGATGATTTATCCAAAAAGTATTTACGAGAGTTATATGCTCATGGTGTGAATAGGCTCAGTATTGGAGTACAGTCTACAAATGGCCATATTCTCAAAGAGATGAACCGACGACATGGGGTTAAGGATGTGTTTGATGCTGTATATAATGCACTTGAAATAGGAATTAATAATATCTCAATCGATCTAATTTATGGGGTGCCAAACTTATCATCTCTTTTATGGAAAGAGACGATTGATAGTATTATATCATTGCCGATAACTCATATTTCAGCTTATCATCTCACTTATCATGAAGGAACTGTTTTTCATCGTCGTTTAACAAAAGGACAGCTTAAACCGGTGGATGAACATGAAAGTCTTGAGCATTATGAGATATTGGTTAATTCTTTAAAAAAGGTTGGTTTTGAGCAATATGAAATATCAAACTTTTGTAAAGACAGTAAAATATCTAATCATAATAGTTCGTATTGGAACGGTGCTTCATATTTAGGAATAGGGCCATCGGCTCACTCCTATGATGGTAATAGTCGTCAGTGGAACATTGCAGACAACAAGCAATATATAGATGCATTGAATCAAAATAAAAGTTATTTCGAGGAAGAACTTCTCTCTAATGTAGATAAATTTAATGATTATATTATTACGTCATTTCGAACTAAATGGGGAGTTCAGAAGCGAATGATAGAATCTTTTGGTTCACATTTCTTAGATCACTTTGTAGCGCAGGTACAACCATTTATTCAAAGTAATGAAGTGGAGTTTAATGGAGACGGATGGGAGATGACTTCTACTGGATTTATTCGCTCGGATTTAATAATTGAAAAAGTATTCTACTGTGAACAATGATTGTTTATAACTATGTATCTATTTGATATACAGTGTTTGATTCGAGGTTTTATTTGTTCATTTCTTGTAAATCCTTTTAAGTTATTATATTCGAATTAGTTTTTATTTTTTACTTTTGTTTCTAAACTAGGGTTTTCTTAGTTTCATAAATAAAAGAAAAGGAAAGTGGCTATAGAGTTTTTTGCTGAGGATATTGATTTCCCTCTTTATAAAGAGGATTTTTTAGAGACGTTTATTGCTCGTTTGATAATTTCAAAAGATAAAGAAGTAGGGGAGATCTCCTATATTTTTTGTTCTGATGAATATCTTCTTAAGATAAATATAGATTATTTGCAGCATGATTACTACACTGATATTATTACTTTTGATTATGTAGAGGACAACCTTATTTCTGGAGATGTCTTTTTAAGTATAGACAGAGTTGAAGATAATGCTCAAGTGTTAAGTGTTGATTTCGAATCGGAGTTTGCACGGGTTCTATCTCATGGGATTCTACACCTTATTGGATTCAAAGATAAAACAGATGAAGAGGCTGCTGAAATGAGAAAAGAAGAAGATAAAGCAATTGCCCTTTTTAATGAGGTTAAGGCAGAAATGTCTTTATAATAATTATATTCTATGTTACCATTTTATGATATAATTGTTGTTGGTGCTGGTCATGCAGGTTGTGAAGCAGCGGCAGCAGCAGCAAATCTTGGATCTAAAACTTTATTGATCACTATGGATCTCAATAAAGTAGCCCAAATGAGTTGCAATCCTGCGATAGGAGGTATTGCAAAAGGGCAGATTGTTAGAGAGATAGATGCATTGGGAGGGTATTGTGGAAAGATTACAGATCTTTCTTCAATACAGTTTAGAATGTTAAACAGATCCAAGGGGCCTGCGATGTGGAGTCCTAGGGCTCAGTGTGATAGAATGCGTTTTTCTGATAATTGGAGAAATCATTTAGAGAAACTAGATAATTTAGATTTCTGGCAAGGAACAGTTCAAGAGCTAATCTTTGAAGGTGATATTATAACAGGAGTAAAGACTGAGCTAGGGGTTGTATTTAATTCTAAAGCTGTAGTTTTAACCAACGGTACATTTCTTTCAGGATTAATGCATTTTGGAAAAATACAACTTGAAGGAGGGCGTATCTCTGAACCAACATCTCTAGGAATAACTGAGCAGTTGAAATCCAAAGGGTTAGTTGTAGATAGAATGAAAACAGGTACACCTGTTCGAATTGATGCTAGATCTGTTGATTTTTCTGTAATGGATGCTCAAGGTGGTGATAAGGATTTTCGTAAGTTTTCCTATGATCCAGATATAAAAACAAGTCTTCGTCAAAAGTCTTGTTTTATCACATATACGAATCCTGATGTTCATGGTGAACTGGAAAAAGGGTTTACCGATTCTCCAATGTTTGATGGAACCATTGGGAGTACAGGTCCAAGATATTGTCCTAGTATCGAGTCGAAACTTGTTACTTTTGCCTCGAAAGATCAGCATCAATTGTTCTTAGAGCCAGAAGGAGAAACTACTATTGAATATTATTTGAATGGATTTTCGTCTTCATTAGCTTGGGATGTTCAACTTGCTGGCTTGAAAAAAGTAAAAGGACTTGAAGATGTTCGTATTTTAAGACCTGGATATGCCATCGAATATGATTATTTCGATCCAACACAACTGTATCATACGTTAGAAGTTAAATCTTTACCCAATTTATATTTTGCTGGTCAAATAAATGGAACTACAGGTTACGAAGAGGCTGGTGCTCAAGGTTTAATGGCTGGTATTAATGCTCACCTTAAAATTAATGATAAGCAAGAGTTTATTCTTGGAAGAAATGAGGCATATATTGGAGTATTGATAGATGATCTTGTCACAAAAGGTGTTGATGAGCCTTATAGAATGTTTACTAGTAGAGCAGAATACAGGATATTACTTAGACAAGATGATGCTGATATTAGGCTGACAAAAAAGAGTTATGATTTAGGTCTAGCTTCTGATCGTCAGGTTGATTTACTAGATGAAAAGGTGGCGCTGAGAGATAAGGTTATAGATTTTTGCCAAACATATAGTATAAAGGCTAAATATATAAACGATTGGCTAGTGGATAATGGCACAACTGCGCTTAAACAAGGATGTAAATTGATCAATCTAGTTCTTCGACCACAACTGTCTATTTTTAAGTTGATTGAGGTAATTCCCCCATTGGAAAGTCTTTACCTTTCATTACCTGAAAATCGTAGAACTGAGATATTTGAGGCTGCCGAGATCTTGATGAAATATTCAGGTTATATCGAAAGAGAAAAAGCGATTGCTGATAAACTAAAAAGATTAGAACATATCAATATTTTTAATAAATTTGATTACGATAACATTCATATGCTATCAACAGAAGCTAGACAAAAGCTTACAAAGATAAATCCTAAGACAATTGGTCAGGCATCGCGCATTTCAGGAGTATCTCCCAGTGATATAAATGTCTTACTCGTCTTATTAGGACGATAATTAATAAATTAAGTGTTTCACAATATAGTGGGGAGCGAAGGATTTTTCTTCCCATTTTTTTTTTACATGGATTCTAAACAAATAAGCATCGAAGAAGTTAAATCATCGATTCGTGATGTAATTGATTTCCCAAAAGAGGGAATCGTTTTTAAAGATATTACTACGGCAATTAAAAACCCTGCTGTTCTAAAGTATTGTGTAGATAGACTATACGACTACTATAAAGATAAAGGGATTACAAAGGTGATTGGAATCGAATCTAGAGGATTTATCCTTGGTAGTGCATTAGCTTATAGGTTAAATGCAGGATTTGTCCCTATTCGTAAACCAGGTAAATTACCTGCTGAAACTATTCAGCAAACATATGATTTAGAATATGGAACTGATACCATTGAAATTCATAAAGATGCACTATCTATTGATGATACTGTATTAATTCATGATGATTTGTTAGCGACAGGTGGAACTGTTTGTGCAGCAACTACATTAGTGGAAAAAATCGGGGTGAAAAAAGCCTATGTAAATTTCATGGTGGAGTTAGACTTCTTGAAAGGTAGAGAAAGATTAGATGACATGTATGAAGTTTACTCCTTATTGAGGTTTTAAACATTTGTTTATGAGTGATCCTTCTCACAAGAATCAAATAAAAGATAAGATTAAGTTACTCCCTAATGAGCCTGGAGTTTATCAATATTTCGATAAGCATAATACAATTATCTATATTGGTAAAGCGAAAAACTTAAAAAAGAGGGTTTCAAGTTATTTCAATAAATCACATGATAACTTGAAAACAGAGATCCTTGTGAGAAAGATCTATTCCATTCAACATATTGTTGTTGAAACGGAGGAGGATGCTCTTTTATTAGAGAATAATCTAATAAAAAAGTATAAACCAAAATACAATATATTATTAAAAGATGATAAGACTTACCCTTGGATTTGTGTAAGTAACGAAAACTTTCCTCGTGTATTTCTAACAAGAAATGTTGTAAAAGATGGATCGATATATTATGGTCCATATACTTCTACTTCTATGGTAAGAGCGTTACTTGATCTTATTCATAGAATTTTCAAACTCCGCAGTTGTCGTTTAAAGCTAACGAAAGATAATATTGACGATGGTAAATTTAAGATATGTCTAGAATATCATATCAACAATTGTTATGGTCCTTGTGAAGGATATTATTCTGAAGAGAACTATAATCAAGACATTCAAAGGGTAAAACATATATTAAATGGAAATTTAGGAGAGGTGCTTGAGTATCTTCAAAGTACAATGATAAAATTATCTATTGAATTGAGATTTGAAGAAGCGAATGAGTTTAAACAGAAGTTTAACTTATTGAATAACTATAAGAGTAGATCCACGGTAGTAAGTTCTAAAATAAAAGATGTCGATGTTTTTTCTGTAGATGCAGACGAAAAATCAGGTTATGTCAACTTCATTAAAGTCAAGAATGGCGCAATTATTCAGTCTTATACATCAGAGTATAGAAAGAAATTGGATGAAAGTCTTGAGGAGATAATTGAAAAAGGAATCATTGATATTAGACAACGTTTTTTTAGTCTAGCTCGAGAAATATTAATTCCAATTGAAATAGATCTTTCCCTAGAGAATGTAAAGTTTATTATTCCCCAAATAGGGGACAAAAAGAAACTGCTAGATCTGTCCAATAGAAATGTAAAGTATTACAAGTTAGAGCAGAAGAAGGCAAGATCTCTAAAGAATCCAGAAATAAAAACAGATCGTCTTCTTGAGAAGATTAGAAAGGATCTACAACTTAGAGTGCTACCAAGACATATTGAGTGTTTTGATAATAGTAATATACAAGGTCATTACGCTGTTGCTGCTTGTGTCGTCTTTAAGAATGGAAAACCTTCAAAAAAAGAATATCGTCATTTTAATATTAAAACTGTTGAAGGACCTAATGACTTTGCTTCAATGGAAGAGATAATTTATCGTAGATACCACAGATTAATTCAAGAGGACCAGCCATTACCCGATGTGATCGTTATTGATGGAGGTAAAGGACAACTAAGTGCAGCCGTAAAAATATTAAGAGATCTCGAGATTATAAACAAGGTATGTGTGATAGGGCTTGCAAAACGATTAGAGGAAATATTTTTTCCTGGTGATCCAATTCCTTTATATCTTGACAAGAAGAGTGAAACCCTTAGGGTTATTCAGCATTTAAGAGATGAGGCCCATAGATTTGGAATTTCCTTTCATAGAAATCAGCGATCTAAAGGTTTTATTTCCTCTGAACTTGATGGTATTACTGGAGTTGGACCTAAAACAAAAGAAGCTCTTCTATCACATTTTAAGAGTGTTAATGCAATTAAAAGTGCTTCTTTAGATCATATACAGGATGTGATTGGTAATGTAAAAGGCAAATTAATTTTCCGTTATTTCAATAAATAGTTTTTATAGAAGAAATCGTTCTATTTCTGTAGCTATAGTATTGTCTCTATTGTTACTGAAATATTTTGGTAGTATAGTTTCTCTAAAAGGAATATGTTCCTCTTTGTTTATTATTTCTACATTATTATTCAAAGCACTTGAGATATAACCTCTTTCCACGTGGAACATATAGTGCTCATTATTCTCCTTATTTTTGATATGAAAAGTGAATTTAGGTCCATATCCTATATTCCAATCCCACGTTGTATATTTTTCTTGACATAGTTTATCAATAACATTGAAGTCAATAATGTGTTCAATACTATCTTGAATATATCCCTTTCCTATAAAATACTGGATCATATCAGCTTTAAAATGATTGATGTTTGATGGAATATTATGAATCTCGCCAAGATTCATAATACGACTTCTTTTGGATTTTACTCCTTTACTATCAAACATCGCTGATGAAGATTTTAGAATATTAGAAATTTCTTTCAGATTGCTATTTATAAGAAGAGTACCATGTGCGATGATTCTTTTTTTGTAAATGTGAAATGCGGAACCTGTTACTTTTCTATTATTAATCTGTATGTCATTTCTTTCAGATAGAATGGCTTTAGCATCGTATTTTTCACAAAGAAATTCTCTAATTGGCTCAATACATTTCTTATAGGATAAAGTTTCAATATTATCTTGATTTGTAATAAAACTAAAGTTTAAATTCCCTTCGTCGTGTACAACTGTTCCACCACCAGATATTCTTCGGATAAGAGGAATATTGTGATCTTTAATATATTTTGCTGATACTTCAGCAAAAGCATTTTGATGTTTTCCAATGATCACTGATGAAGAATTAATATAGAGAAATAGGAATGATTCTTTGCAATTTTTCAATAAATACTCTTCTGTTGCAATATTTTTTATTGGATTGTTTGTGTTGCTACAAATAATTTTTATCATGTGTAATGTATTACTTTAAGTACCTTTGGTGAAAAGTATTTTAATATAACTGTTAAAACTCATTATTGTTTTTAATTTATGAAAGTAGTTTTACAACGTGTATTGGAGTCTTCGGTAGAAATTGATCATCAGATACACTCAAGGATTGATAATGGTTTACTCGTACTATTGGGAATAGGAAAAGAAGACGATGCAGAAGATGTCAGATGGTTAGTAAATAAGATTAGTCAAATGAGGATCTTCGAGGATGAGAATGGTCAAATGAATCGTTCAATATTGGATATAAAAGGCGAGGTACTTGTAGTCTCTCAATTTACATTACTTGCACAAACTAAAAAAGGAAATCGTCCTTCATTTATAGATGCTGCACGAGCTGATGTTTCTATACCTTTGTATAATACATTTGTGGATGAAATAAAAAAAGTACTGCCCACGGAAGTGAAAACAGGTATCTTTGGTGCTGATATGAAGATATCATTAATTAATGATGGTCCCGTAACCATCGTGATGGATTCAAAGAATAAATAATAATTGTTTTGTGATGAAAGATGAAATGACGATCGGTGATTTACAATTTAAAGTTGATGATTGGATAAATCGTTATGGTGTGAGATACTTTTCCGAGCTTACAAATACAGCCATTTTGATGGAGGAGGTGGGAGAGTTAGCAAGGTTAATGTCTAGAACCTATGGTGATCAGTCATTCAAAGAGGGAGAGAATGCGAGTAAAGAGGCATTAGCCGATGAGATGGCTGATGTTTTGTGGGTGCTAGTTTGTTTAGCAAATCAGACAGAGGTTGATCTAGATGATGCTTTGAGAAGGAATATTGAGAAGAAAACTAAACGTGATTTAGAAAGACATATTAACAATAATAAATTAAAGTAGTTATGAGTGAAACTAATTTTTCACAATGGAAAGATTTCGATAAGAAATTTTCAATAGAGGAGGTACGAACTGAGATCAAGAGTATTCTTACTTCCAAAAGAGGTGAATGTGATACATTAGATTTTTACAAGTTGGCTTTATCTTGTATTGATCTAACTACATTAAACTCTACAGATACTCAGGAAAAAGGCTTCCATTTTACTCAGAAAGTAAATGAATTTAACAAAAGCTTTCCAGGGTTACCTAATGTAGCTGCTATTTGTGTATATCCTAAACTTGTTAAAACGGTTCGTCAAACACTAAATGTAGATAACGTAAATTTAGCTGCTGTTTCTGGATGCTTTCCATCTTCAATGACTTTTATTGATGTAAAATGTAAAGAAACGGAGTTAACTGTAAATGCTGGAGCAAATGAAATCGATATCGTTATTCCTATTGGGGATATGTTATCAGGTGATTTCAATTCTGTCTATGAAGAAGTGAAGGCGCAAAAATTAGCTTGTGGTAATGCTCATTTGAAAGTAATACTAGAATCAGGTGTCTTAGAAGATCCGGATCTTATTTGGAAAGCAAGTTTGTTGTCTATGTATGCGGGTGCTGACTTTATCAAAACATCTACTGGGAAAATGAATCCTGCGGCTACTTTAGAAGCAGCATATGTTATGTGTAAAGCTATTGCTTACTATCAACAAGAAACAGGTCTAAAAGTTGGGTTTAAACCTGCTGGAGGAGTTGCAGAAACTCATGAGGCTGTTGATTTCTTAACTGTAGTAAGAGATATTTTAGGTGACGATTGGATGAATTCAAAATTATTCAGATTTGGAGCAAGTAGACTTGCAAATAATTTATTGACATCAATTAAAGGAGAAGATATTAAGTTCTTTTAATTTAAACTGATGATCATTGAGCAGCAATAGTGCCATAATCTATGGTGTTATTGCTGTTTTTATGTCCTATTATTACATGTAAGTTATAAAAACACGTTTTATTTTTTAAATTTGAATCATAATATTTGAACAATATATATTAACATACGTGACCGTATCGATTTACTTGTTGGTTAGATAATATTCAAGCCATATTCATAATAACATATTTAATCTTGTCAATTTAATTTTTTGAGAATGGGAAAAACAAAAATATTAGTTCTTATTAATCCAATTTCGGGCACAGGAAAGCAAAAGGGTATTGCAAAAGAAGTTGAGAAAAGACTAGATTTAAATTTCTTTGATCTTGAAATTAAAGAGACCGAGTATGCAGGTCATGCTATCTCTATTTCGAAAGAAGCTGTGGCTAATGGAGTAGATATTGTAGTTGCTGTTGGTGGTGATGGTACTGTTAATGAAGTGGCGCAAGGTGTTCTATATTCAAATACAGCAATGGCGATTGTTCCTTGTGGTTCCGGGAATGGTTTTGCTCGTCATATTGGAGTATCCTGTTCCCCAATTAAGGCAATTGAGCAATTGAATAGCATGATAGCATGTGATATTGATACATTAAAGGTTAATGATTACTTGTCTGTAAATGTGTCTGGGTTAGGTTATGATGCATTTATTAGCCATGAGTTTGCAAAGATGGATAGCAGAGGTCTTTCATCATATCTAAAAGCGATCTTTGGAAGTTATTTTTCATATAAGAATAAGCTCTATAAACTCAGTCTGGAGAATCAACAAGAAGATGTTGAAGCCTTTATGGTTACTTTTGCGAACTCCTCTCAGTTCGGTAACAATGCTTATATCGCACCTAGAGCTAGTGTCCAAGATGGGTATTTTTCAGTAAGTACTATTGCAAAACCTAAATGGTATCAAATTCCGTATTTGACTTTTGCATTTTTCACGAAACGCCTAGATAGATGTGGTATCTACAAGGCATACGATTGCCAATCTTGTCTGGTAGAGCATGATGACACGATTCTTCATGTAGATGGAGAACCAGTTGTTTCTGGTAATAAATTGCAAGTAAAACTTCAAAAAAGATCCCTTAAAGTGATGATTCCAAGCAATATGATTAATAAAATATAGGAGTTCTATTTTTTTCTTATTGTAACGAATTTGATGTAGAGTTCCAGTGAATCACGATAAATTGATTTAGGGAATTTCATGAGTCTAGTATGAGCACTATCTGTAAATTGATTCATCTGTTTTTCAGCGTGTTCTATACCTCCTCTACTAATCACAAATTCAGTTAATTCAGAAATATCGTTATTGCTCTTTTTCTTTTTGCGTAGTTTTCGAAGAACCCGTTTTTGTTCTTTAGTAGTACTTTGTTCTAGTGCATATATTAATGGGAGAGTTACTTTTCGTTCTCTTAGGTCATTACCTGTAGGTTTACCAATAATGCTGCTATTTTGATAATCGAGTAGATCATCCTTTATTTGAAACGCGATTCCTAGATCTTTTCCAAATTCCTTCATTTCTGTTATAATTTGGTCATTATCAGTGGTGGATGCAGCGCCTATTGCTGCACTACAAGCTAAAAGTGAGGCTGTCTTTTTCTCGATAATATCAAAATATACCTCTCTAGTAATATCAAGTTTTCGGGCTTTCTCTATTTGAATAATCTCACCCTCGCTCATAGCAGATACCGTCTCGGATATCAACTCTAAGAATTTATATTCTTTGTGTTCTATGCACCATGTTAAACCTTTACCAAGAATAAAATCTCCTACCAATACTGCGATTTTATTTCTCCATAAAGCATTTATCGAAAATGCCCCTCTTCGTTGGAAAGAGTCATCAACAACGTCATCATGAACTAATGTCGCAGAGTGAATTAGTTCAATCGTTAGCGCTCCATGATATGATTCTTCAGTGATTTCTCCACATAAACCCGCAGAAAGAAAAATCATTATAGGGCGCATCTGTTTCCCTTTTCTGCGTATAATATAGTGTAGAATTTTATCCAACATTGGTATATTCGATGCCACTGCCTTACGAAAAAAAGGTTCGAAATTCTCAAGATGAGTTTTTATGGGGGAGGTTATTTGATTAAATGTTGTCATATGGCCTTTCTGCAATAAGTACTATACCTAATCAGATTTTTTAATAATCGTTCAATGATTTTAATTTAAACGCCATTATTCTTATTCTGTATTGGTACTAATTTATGATTTTATCTCAAATGTAATAATATAATTCTATAGTCTGTTTCTTGAGTAATTACTTTTTACAGATATTATATCTTAGTTCTCAATATATATGTAAAGCCTTTATTTTATCAATTGTAATGTCAGCTGATTAACTTTATTCATATTAAACTAATCTACCATTTAAAAAAATAAAATTGCTCATATTCAGAACCTATGAATTTATATCTTTGTTCTTTATATTGAGCTTTTAATAATAATATTTCTGGGATAGAATCTCAGTTTAACCCCATACTTCATGGCTGACGAGAAAAGAATATTTCTACTCGATGCTTATGCATTGATATATCGTTCATACTTTGCGTTTATCAAGAATCCAAGGTATAATTCGAAAGGATTAAATACCTCTGCAATGTTAGGTTTTACTAATACATTAGAGGATTTATTGCGAAAAGAATCTCCAGATTATATTGCAGTCGTCTTTGATGTTCATGCTCCTACTTTTAGGCATAAAATATATCCCGAGTATAAGGCCAATAGGGACGCTATGCCTGAAGATTTGAGAGCTTCCATTCCTTATATTCGTGATATTATTAAAGCATATAATATCCCAATTGTAGAGTCTGAAGGATATGAAGCAGATGATGTTATTGGAACCTTATCTACTAAAGCCAAAGCTGAAGGTTTTACAACTTACATGATGACTCCAGATAAGGATTATGCTCAATTGGTTAATGAATCAGTCTACATGTATAAACCAAAGCGCATGGGGAACGATACTGAGATATGGGGTATTCCTGAGGTAAATGAAAAATTTGGGATATCTGATCCTATAAAAGTTATTGATATTCTGGGATTAATGGGAGATAGCTCTGATAATATCCCTGGGTGTCCCGGAATAGGCCCTAAGACTGCGACTAAGCTGATAAATCAATTCAACTCGATTGATGGTATATACGAGAATATTTCTAAGCTTAAAGGGACTCAAAAGAGTAAACTGGAGGATAATGAAGTACAAGTAAAGTTGTCAAGAGTGTTGGCGGAAATTAAATTAGATGTCCCCGTAGATGTTTCTTTTGAGGAGATGAAAAGAAAAGATCCGTGTGATGGTAAGCTACTATCGATTTTTACTGAGTTAGAATTTCGCTCTTTAGTACAGAAATATGGGAGTTCTGCCACCATTAAAGCTCCTGCTAGAACCCAGCCGCAACAAGTTGACTTATTTGGAAATGTCTCTCAACCTTCTCTTTTTGATAATCCAATTGTAGAGCCTGCTGAGGTTCCACGTGAAACAATAGGTTCTTTTGAAACGAATGATTTCAAGTACTATCTTGTTGATACCTTTGATCTAAGAGCAGACCTGCGAGCAGATTTGTGTGTGCAATCTTCATTTTGTTTTGACACTGAAACGACAGGGCTTGATCCTATTTCTGCTGAGATTGTAGGCATTTCATTCTCTTATAGAGAGGGAGAAGCATATTATGTGCCAATTCCATCTGATCGTTCTGAGGCAGAAAGTATATTGAGTGAATTCTCATCTATCTTTGAAGATTCTTCAATCGAAAAAGTAGGACAAAATATCAAGTATGATATGCTTGTACTTTTGCAGTATGGCCTACTTATTAAAGGAGCGTTATTCGATACTATGATTGCCCATTACCTTTTAGAGCCTGAATTGCGCCACAATCTTGACTATCTGTGTGAACAATATCTACATTACAAGAAAATACCAACAGAGAGTCTGATTGGTAAAAAGGGCAAGAATCAAAAGAGTATGAGAGATCTTCCCGTAAAAGAAGTATGTCGTTATGCTTGTGAAGATGCTGATTTTACATTCCGGTTAAAACAACTATTTCACCCTAAACTCAATGATGCTAATGTAGCTAAGTTATTTTCTGATGTAGAGATGCCTTTGGTCCATGTTTTGGCTTTCATG
>JAONJW010000100.1 GCA_028377305.1 Prolixibacteraceae bacterium
ACTATGTTGCTTTGGTAAAAACAGTTCATTCTTCGAGGTCTAATATAAATGAAGCCTTATCTTTGTTATAATATCTGAAAAAGAGGATCTATTCTTCGAATGTTCTTCTTTATATGTAGTTAATAGTAATCTAAAAGAAAATAATAAGTCATGGCTGAATTTATTTATGAAAAGCCTTTTCAAATTGGTAAAGATACAACAGAGTATCGCTTGTTAACCAAGGACTATGTCGAATTGGTGGAGTTTGATGGGAGAAAAATTTTGAAGGTTGATCCTAAAGGATTAGAACTTCTTGCTAAAGAGGCAATGGCTGATGTATCGTTCTTCCTTAGGAAGACTCATTTGCAGTCCGTAGCAAAGATTCTTAAAGATCCTGAAGCAACGGATAATGACCGTTTCGTTGCGTATACAATGTTGTTAAATTCAGTGGTAGCTGCCGAAGGGCAACTTCCAACATGTCAAGATACAGGTACCGCAATCGTTGCTGCAAAAAAAGGCGAGGACGTTTACACTGGTATTGATGATGGTGAAGCTCTTTCTCGTGGAATATTTACTACATATCAAGAGCGTAACCTTAGATATTCTCAAGTGGTACCATTCTCTATGTTCGAAGAGAAAAACTCTGGTATCAATCTTCCTGCTCAGATCGATATTTATGCTAACCAAGGGAATAAGTATGAGTTCTTATTTTTAACTAAAGGTGGTGGATCTGCGAACAAAACGTATTTGTATCAAGAGACTAAAGCCCTACTTAATGAAGAAGCGTTAAGGAAGTTCGTAAAAGCTAAGATTAAGGATCTTGGAACATCTGCTTGTCCTCCTTATCACTTAGCTTTAGTTATCGGTGGTACTTCTGCTGAGGCAAACCTAGCTACCGTAAAAAAAGCTTCTGCAGGTTATTTGGATAATCTACCTACAGAAGGAAACGAAAGTGGACGTGCATTCCGAGACCTAGAGTGGGAAGCAAAAGTACAAAAGATGTGTGAAGAGTATGGTGTAGGTGCTCAATTTGGGGGGAAATATTTTACCCATGATGTTCGCGTTATTCGCCTTCCTCGACATGCTGCGTCATGTCCTGTCGGGATTGGTGTTAGTTGTAGTGCTGACCGTAATGTGAAAGGGAAGATCACTGAAGAGGGAATTTTCCTTGAGCAATTAGAGAAAAATCCTTCTCAATTTATTCCAGAGAATGCTCCTGAATTGGCTAAGCCAATCGATGTTGATCTAGACCGTCCAATGGAAGAGGTTTGTGCAGAACTTTCACAATATCCAGTGAAAACACGTTTGAATCTTAGTGGAACATTGGTGGTTGCTCGTGATATTGCACATGCTAAAATAAAAGAGATTTTGGATAATGGTGGTGCAATGCCAGAGTATATGTTGAAGCACCCTGTTTATTATGCAGGACCTGCAAAGACACCTGAGGGTATGGCTTCTGGAAGTTTCGGTCCAACCACTGCTGGACGTATGGACCCCTACACAGATCTATTCCAAAGTAACAAAGGAGCGATGGTGATGGTAGCAAAAGGGAATCGTTCTCAGCAAGTAACAGATTCTTGTAAGAAGCACGGTGGTTTCTATTTAGGATCTATCGGTGGACCTGCTGCAATTCTTGCGAAGACAAGCATCAAGTCTGTTGAAGTAATTGACTTTCCGGAGTTAGGTATGGAAGCCGTACGTAAGATTCGTATCGAGAATTTCCCTGCATTCATTATCGTGGATGATAAAGGAAATGATTTCTTTCAAGAATATAAAGATCGATAGACTCAATATTCATTATAATAAAAAAAGAGGATTCATAAGATCCTCTTTTTTTATTATAATGAATATTGAATCATAATTTTAGGCATTGACTTTTTCATCGATTATCTGCACTAGGGTATCTATCCATTCCTTGTCTTTGTTTAGACTTTCTGTCCATGAAAATTGTTCTCCATGAGCTGCAAGATAAAGCGCTTTGTATTGCTCTCCAATCTCTATGGTCGTTTCTAAGCAATCTGTAACAAAGGATGGTGCAACGACATGTAATTTCGTATATTCTTTTGCAAGTTGCTCTATAATTTGATCAGAATAGGGTTTTATCCATGGTTTTTTGCCCAATCTGCTCTGAAATGCTACGCTATATTCATCTTTAGTTCTCCCTAATGCTTTGGCAATAAGAGATGCTGTTTGGTAACATGCAGAACGATAACAGTAGACATTATTTTCTTGACAAGGATGATTGGAAGCACCACATTTACAATGATCATGAATGGCCGTTAATTGACTTGTAGGAATCCCATGAAAGCTAAATAAAATATGATCTGGTTGATAGCGTTCGATATCATGTTTTACTTTATTAGCCATCGCTTGAACATATTGGGTATGGTTGTGGAAATATGAAACAACTTTCATATTAGGTATTACTTGCCAATTTTGAATACATCGATAGACTTCTTGTAGTGCTGTTCCATTGGTTGCAGAAGCATATTGAGGGAATAATGGGATCACAATGATTTGATCAACAAGTTTTTCTTTGAGAACATTTAATTGAGATGCAATGGATGGAACCCCATATCTCATAGCCATGACTACTTCATAATCAGTTTTCTCTTGTAATTGATTTTCAACGTCCTTGCTGATAACACGTAGAGGGAGCCCTTCTGGTTGAACTAGTTTTAAGTACTCTTTTTGCACTTTCGGAGCTCTAAAGGGAGCGATAATTCCATGTACAAGTAACCACCGTTTCCACGTTGGGATATCAATGACACGAGGATCCATAAGGAACTCTTTAAGGTATTTTTTTATGTCTGTGACACTTGTGGTTGCAGGGGTCCCTAAATTGATTAATAAAACCCCTATATTCTTTTTATTCATGATATCCCTTGAAATTAAACTCATAGTAAAGATAATAGTAATTTAATAGAAGACCATAAGCTCTTCTAAAAGTTTTTCACCAAAATAAAGTTGTACGACATCTTTGTATTGATATATTCAGATGGATCTAATAAGTAACTTGCACGTCCCCCAATAGTTATGAGAGAACTGTTGAAAATATTAAGGTCAAAATAAAGTTCAACCCCATAACTTCTTTGGAAATATCGATTATTATTTTCTACGACACCTTTTTGGACATCTTCTCCGTGATAAATGCTTTCAAAAACCTTATTGTCAGATGCATAAGGATAAATTTGTCTGTAGGAGTCTATATAGTCAATATAATTGTTTAATTGACTTGTTTGATAGTCATAGAAAAGGGTGGTCCACATTCGTTTGATGTAGGCTAGTCCTATGATATCGAAATCAGGATAAAAGAGTGGAAGGGCATAGTTTATCCCAACTCTCTTTGTTTGGTCTATATATGGCAACCTTTCGGTATATCCCCTTGAGTAATTGAATGTGTCTTCAAGAATATAGCTAGGGGTGTTGGATTGATATCCATAATCAATCTTGATACCATGATTTGCAGCTAGCCCTGGAAGATAGCTAGCCCCTTCTACGCTAGATACCACTTCTGGGTTGGCCTTTACTTTTTGATATCTCAGGCTTATATATTGTCCGAACCTTGGATATAAGTTCTTCTTCGCTTTCTGATGCATAATACTAAAGTTTCCTCCGATAAAATATGATTGAGGGGTAAACTTTTTATGTTGTCCAGTCCAATGTACTTTATGAAAAGTATAAGTGGAATGGAGGTTCATCGAGAGGGAGTAGTTGTTCAGATACCATTGCAAAGGAAGACTACCTCCGAAACTCCACCTATAATCTTCGTAACTATTAATATCTTCCCTTGGTACATGATTCTCTTTTAATACACCTTTTACTAATATGTTCACAGGATATTTAGCGTAAATAATTTCTCCATTAAAATGGATCATTTCGTCTAAAGAATTGTATTTGAACCCAAGGTTCGCATATAACTCTTTAAATAGACCTGTGAATAAGATTTGACCACCAAAATAGTTTCTATCCATGTATACAGTCCATGCATAAGGGCGAAAATTATATAAAGGTCTATGAAAGTCGTGCTCGATATGTACAGAATCCAAACTAGCGGTTTGGATTGGAGTCTCTTCATCGTTAACCACAAGTTTCCCTCCAATAGTATTTGCTTGAAGGGGAATGTGGGAAATCTTTTTTATGAAATCACGTTTTGAAACCTTTCGTATACGGTATCCTTTGGAGGTGAAGTTGGAATAGACAAGAGTATCTAATACCGGATTGACTGTTGGGAAATATGCCCCAACTTTATCATTTGTGTGTTGCCGTATACGTCTCTCTCCTATCAAAGGAGCACTATATATTTGATCTATACCACTAAATGAGGCTCCAAAATAGACATACTGTTCATCGGTATCCATACCACTAATAGTGTGATGGGTCCATGGTGTGATCAATGATGCTTTCATGCCATTGTATAATGATTGTCTAACAATAGCCACTTTATCATCCTTTTGAGCGATGAATATGATCTCTCGATCATCTTTGGTCCATTGGGGTTGTGATATAAAGCACTTATTGGTGTTCGGTAAAGTTTGGAGTATCTTCTCTGTCTTAATATCTATAATAACTATTTGATAGCTTAGATCTATTTTTTTCTCCACTACAACTAGCTTTTCCCCGTCATTGCTCACCATTGGAGAATAGTAGTATCCAACTTTACCCAATTGGTATTTTTTTTTCGTCCCAAGATCATATATGGTGATTTTATTTCTCAATCGCTCTCTGAAAAATGGATCTATAACAGACTCAGTCCACGCTAATTTGAACCCATTATAAGTGATGGAGCGGTCTTGAGTGATTCCAATACTTGTAATTTCAGTCTCTTTGGAGCCTTCTATCTCTGAAATCTGAACAATTCTTGCAGTACGGTCATAGCTTGATTTGACTGCGTATATCTCTTTGTTCTCTGCCAATTTGGGATATTGATAGAAAACCACCTTTTTGTGGGAGATATGGATGGGGACTTGCGTGCTGTTGTCTTTATCCATATTGAGCCATTCCTCTCTCCACCGAATCTCTTGGTTTTGCAGCATTCGCTTATAAAGCTTGTTAGTGCCCATTCCAATATATTTATTTGAAACGACTGAAAAAGGATATATAATTTGTCTCAATTTAAATTTAGTGGCATTGTTAATGACATCGCTCCAAACATTAGGCCCTGCAATTTCTCTTCCTTCCCGAACCATGTTATAACCTAGATTGTAGTGGTTGGGAACAATATCTTTTAATGAACCATACTCTCGTTTTCTGTAGCCATATTGGATAGAATCAAGAGTTAGGGCTCTTTCTTCTTTAAAGAACGCAGGCAATCTTCCCCTTCCACCTTTGGTTAAAGCAGTTTCTGCTACAACAGCATCTCCTTCAAAAAACCATTTAGGAAAAATAATATTGGGTACTCCTGCCCAGGCATAATCCCCCGTAAAATAGGTAAATAGAGCGACCAGATTCTCTTTCATATTGACATATTGTTGTACATGCCGATATTCATGAATGGATAATTGATCTATCCAATTGGTTGAACCCAATTGATATAAGTCTTGTGGGGATAAAGTGTATAATTCACTTTGAAATGGGAAAACCGAGACATAACCATTGGAGATTCCATTGGTGTTATTTAGCAATATAGAGATCTTTTTATTTTTTGTTCCGATGGATAGATCTTTTTCATAAGCAATATAAGTGACCATATTAAGCACTCGTTCAGCAGTGCTCTTAAGTCCTGCAGGATAGACAACTCGAGCAATATCAGTTTCGATATATTTCCAATTCTGATGTAATGGATATCCTCCATAATTTCCTGATGATTGACTAAATAGAGGAGTCGACAGAAAGAGTATATAAAGAAAAGATATAGCTATTTTTTTCATGAAAGTTACTAAAATGGGTTATATTTAGTAAACAAGATACACATAAATGTTGTTGTTAAAAGATAGAAAATTAATTTTATGGATAGAATGTGTATAAATGAGTAGATTTTTTGAATCTATTTATTATTTTAGGAGAAACAATTGTCACAATTACTACCTTATTTATTTTTAAACAAACAAATGGACGACGATTATTTTGATTACGAATCAACAATAGACTTAAATAGAAAAGTAGCATTAATTACTGGTGCCAATTCAGGGTTGGGACTAGAAACAAGTAGAGTGCTTGCCC
>JAONJW010000101.1 GCA_028377305.1 Prolixibacteraceae bacterium
AGCCAGGAGTTAATCTAGAAGCATTTAATACGACTATTATGGGTCGGTTGGCTAGTATTCTGATGATTGAGAATCCTAAACTGCGTGTTCAATATTTAAGCTGTTTTGTTCGCTATTTAAATAATGGTTTAGATTTAGCCCCAGGGTTAAGGGATGCATTTAAGCCAGATGGTTCCGTTTTCCATCATGCGAACAACTACCCTGAGTATGCTAATGAAGGGTATAAGAATTCAAGTAGAATGGTGTATCTTTTGTCGCGGACAGGTTTTGCCGTGAGTAGCAAAGGGCATCAAAACTTGAAGCGATCGTTGTTGATGACACGATTGTACTGTAATAAGTATGTATGGACATTGTCTTTGTCAGGACAATATCCAAAGGGAACAGGGCAAATATTAACCGAGTATTATAAATATATGGCCTTGGCAGGTTCTCCTGATGGAACTCAAGAGATTGATCAAGAGATGGCAGGTGTTTTTTTACGTTTGGTCGATGATGCCGATTCAGATCCACAAGCACAGTATATTGTTACGAAAGGTGGAGTGGCAGAAGCTTTTCCTGAAGGAAACTGGTCGATGAACTATTCGGCGTTATCCATTCACAGAAGAGACAATTGGTTAGTAACTGCGCATGGTCATTCAAGGTACTTGTGGTCATCAGAGCATTGTCCTGATGCGAACAATTTTGGTCGATATTTGTCTTATGGTGCATTAGAAGTTTTGGCTTCTAAGAGTGGTAGTACTCCGAGTAATTTCACCTCTGGATTTAGACAATGGGGATGGGATTGGGCTCGTATTCCTGGGACTACGACCATTCATTTGCCAATTGACAGCTTACAGTCTAAGGTTAATATGTTAGACAAAGAGGCAGGTAAGTCTGAGATGTTGTTGTCAGATGAGGCTTTTTGTGGGGGATTGAATTTTGAGAAAAAATATGGTGTTTGGGCTATGAATTTGCATCAAAATCCAAAGTATGATGCTTCGTTTAAAGCAAGAAAATCTGTCTTCTTTTTTGATGATAAGATTGTTTGTTTAGGATCGGATATTCAGACAGAAAATGGCTTATATCCGACAGAGACTACATTGTTTCAGACGCATCTTAAATCTGAGGATATGCCGATTGAATTGAACAAAAAAGAGGTGGATAAGTTTCCTTTTTTGTGGAGCAACGATGTAAATGGGCGTAGAGATACCTATTTGAAAGATAATGTTGGGAACTTCTTCTATGTACCATATAAGTATAATGTGGTAGTGGAGAGAAAGCACCAAATCTCAAGAGATCAATCGAGCAAGTATCGAACAGAGAATAATTTTGCATCAGCAGTTATTAATCATGGGAATGGGCCATCTGATGCTGCATATGAATATGTAATGTTAGTTCAGCCGACTGATTCAGAGGTAAAACACTTTATAAAAGCGATGCGTTATGATGATTCACATCCTTATATTGTTCAACAAAATGATCGTGAAGCACATATTGTAGAGGATTATACTTCTAACGTGAAAGGATATGCCTTCTTTGTTAGAAATCGTAATGTAGATGATGAGCTGGTGAATGTAGTGGATATGCCTTGCTTGATCATGAGTAAGATGGATAAGAAGAGACTTCATTTAAGTCTTTGTGATCCCGATCTACATCTTTATAATGGTCCTGCTGATGTGCAATTTGATGACAATGATAATTACGTAGAGCGTAGTGTCTATAGCAGAGACTGGTTTAATAATGAAAGTAAAGAATCAAAGATAAAGATTACCCTTAATGGAGACTGGGCGTTAGATGGAGGCTCGAACTGTGAGGTTAATCGTCTTAGTAATGGTAAAACAGAGTTAATCTTCAAGTGTCAACATGGAATGACCAATGAAGTGAGGCTTAAAAAGAATTAAAGCTATGAGTAATAATATATCACGTAGGAGCTTTGTGAAGCGTTCGACAGCTGCTACAGCTGGGGTGGGGTTACTTTCAAGTAACCTGTTAAGTAGTTGTGCTAAAATTGGGGATAAAAAAAGACCTAATATCTTATTTATCTTCCCTGATCAGTATAGAAAGCAATCGCTAGGATTTCTAAATTGTGATCCTGTATTGACACCTAATATTGATAAGTTGGCAAGTGAAGGAGTTCATTTTACAAATGCAGTAAGTAATCACCCTTTATGTAGCCCCTTTCGTGGTATGTTATTTACAGGTAAGTATCCTTTGAGTAACGGGGTGCAATCGAATTGTCATTCTGGCCGTACTGAGTATGGTAATTTCTTGAAATCGGATGAGGTTTGTTTGTCTGATGTGCTGAAAGATGCGGGATATGCTACCGGTTATCTTGGGAAATGGCACCTAGATGGACCTACTCCAACTAAGCCAGGTGAGCCTAAAATATGGGATTCTTATTGTCCACCGGGCCCACACCGTCATGGATTCGAGTTTTGGTATTCCTATGGGACACATAATCGTCATAACCATCCTTATTATTGGGTGAATGATGCCAAAGAAAATGAACGTACAGATGTGAATGAATGGTCTCCAGAGCATGAGGCGAATGTAATGATCGACTACTTGGAGAATAAAGACGGTGAGTTTAGAGATGAAAATAAGCCTTTTTTCATGTGTTGGGGTATAAATCCTCCACATACTCCGTTCACAGAAGTCCCTGCAAGGTATAAGAAGCGCTTTGAGGGAATGACTAACGAGGATCTACTAAATAGACCAAATGTTCAAACGCACTTCTCGGAATTTAATAAAGAGTCTGGTTTCGGAGATTCTGGTGTAGAGAAGAAGCTTGATCAAGCAAAAGATTATTTTGCTTGTGTGGAGGGTGTGGATGATCAAGTTGGTCGTGTTTTAGATGTTCTTGATAAACAAGGTCTAAAGGATGATACTATTGTGATTTTCTGTTCTGACCACGGTGAAATGTTGGGAAGTCATGGTTTGATGCACAAGAATGTATGGTACAATGAATCTTATGAGATTCCTTTCATTGTAAGTTGGCCAAAGAATATTCAACCAGGCGAAGATAACTTGTTGTTAAGTGTTCCTGACATTATGCCAACACTGTTAGCTTACCTTGGACTTGAAGATAAAATTCCAGAAGGTGTTGAAGGTCAGGATTATTCCGCAGTGTTTAATGGAGAGGACTTTAAAAGGCCGGATGCTGCACTATATTTCTTTGATAAGCCTGAAGAGGAAAATGAGAAACGTAGAGGTGTGAAAACGCATGAATATACCTATGTTATTGCATACGATAGAAAGAATCAGAAGCATGTCTTTTTGTATGATGATATAAATGATCCTTACCAGATGACAAATATAGCAGGACAAAAGCCTGATGTTGAAAAAGAACTTCATATGAAGCTTGAGAAGCTGTTGCATGAGACTAAGGATTATTTTATAAGCTATATTTAAAATACGTGTTGGAACTAGAATATAAGATATGAAAAGAAGAGAATTTTTAAAAAAAGGTGCACTAACAGCTTCTGCTGTTGGTGTGGCTTCTGCCATGGAAGGTGTTGCAGCTCCTTTTAGACGTAAGAAGAAAAAAAGCCAGTCGCGACCAAATATTCTTTTTGTAATGACAGATCAGCAGTGTGCTGAGGCGTTAAGTGCTTATGGAAATAAGAACTTGAAGACTCCTGCTATGGATCGGATTGCTAAATATGCAATGAATTTCAAGAAGGCATATGCCACCACTCCTCTATGTGTTCCTTGTCGTTGTAGTATTATGACAGGAATGTATCCTCATGAGATTAACGTTCCTATCAATAATCTTAATGCTGAATGGGATACATCTAAGTTTCCTTATATGGGAAATGTGATGAAAGCCGCTGGTTATGATACAGGTTATGTGGGTAAATGGCACTTGGCCGCGGATCCTAAAGATATTGATGTTCATGGATTTGATTATATCAAACATGCTCGAGCAAATAATTTGGATCCAGATGTTCCTGGCTCTTCTATTGAATTCCTGAAACAGAAGAGAGATAAACCATTTTTGTTGGTTTCCTCTTTTGTTAATCCACATGATATATGTCAATGGGCTAGGGGTGAAGCCATGAAGAATGATGAGATTGGTGTTCCTCCTGAAGCGGATCAGTGCCCACCACTTCCAGATAACTTTGAAATTCCTGAGTTGGAGCCAGATGTGATACGTTACGTTCACTCTTTGTCTAAGCGTACTTATCCAACAGATAATTGGACTGATGAGAAGTGGAGGCAGTATCGTTGGGCTTACTATCGTTTGGTTGAGAAAGTGGATGCTCACTTAACACCAATCTTGGATGCATTAGAAAAGGAGGATTTATTGGATGATACTGTGATTATCTTTACAAGTGATCATGGGGATGGAAATGCGCACCATAAGTGGAATCAAAAGCAGATCCTTTATGATGAGGCGGCAAGAGTTCCATTTATGATCAGTTGGAAAGGTCATTCCGAAGTGTGTGATTATACTGATTATCCAGTATCTACTGGAATTGACCTTCTTCCAACGATGTTAGAAATAGCAGGCGTAGAGGCTCCTCTGTATATGAAGGGAAAACCATTATTTAAATTAGCAACTGGTGATCGTGCTGCATTCGATCGTAAGTATACTATTTCAGAAACAGAATTCTGTTTGTCTAAAGTCTCTTTTGGGGTTAAAGGACGTATGGTTCGTTCTCCTAAATATAAGTATGTGGTTTATGAACAAGGTTATCGCAAGGAGCAGTTATTTGATATGGATACTGATCCAGGTGAGATGAACAATCTTGCTTATGATAGTAACTACAATGATGTAAAACTTGAGCATATTAATGAACTTAAGCAGTGGATGAAAGAAACTGGTGATGAGTTCGAATGGTCTATATAGCATTATATAATGCTATTATCGATATAGAGGGGAAAGCATTTATTTGCTTTCCTCTTTGCATATTATGCTATAAATCTATTGAATAGATAATTTTTGACGCTTAATTGTATACTATGTGGTGTTTGTGAATGGTTGTAATGAGGCTATAAGACAGTATGTTGACAGGATTTATTAGATGCTTAAAAAAACGAATGGCCTTGTATAGAGTAGTAAAATTTTAAGCAACAACACAACACATTAATGTATCAATTCTACTCTAACAAGGCCATTCAAAATAGTAGTGACTACTAAAGAGATTTAATCTCTTTAAAACGTAAATACTACATCTATTATCCCCTTTACAATCTATACACCGTACTGCCTGTCTTTCACCCTACCAACAGTCTGGTTTTTTTAAAAGGGACCTTTAAGATTGAGGTTATTTTCGCTCTACTGACAAGTGTTTAATTAGGAGTTAACAATAATAGTTCTTAGATGAAGATGAAAATTAATTTACTCTCTTTTTACAATTGTGTTACCTGATTGGAACAGTGTTAAATAGTATTTACAAAATCACGAAAGAGATTTATGTCCAGAGGGTATGTGTATTATATGGATTTTACTACGTTGTAGGGGAAGTGTACCAAGGTGTCTGTCGAAGGATGTGAATACAAAGAAATGTTGCCACGAATCTGATTGAAGTGCAAGTGATGACAAACTAAACAGGCTGTTTTGAGTAGAGCTGGTGGTGCGGTATAACGTGTATTAAAGTTTTATCATTAATCTGTGCACGCGATTTTCTCGCATATGAAGTTCTCGTATACTTTGTTTAAGTCATTCATAATATAAGGCTAAGAAGACTGATATTATATCGGTGCAATTAAACCGTGTTTCATGAACTAACGTTTCAAAGGCATTTAGATATACGATTATTATTGACGATTACGTTGTGAGTAA
>JAONJW010000102.1 GCA_028377305.1 Prolixibacteraceae bacterium
CGCATCAACCAACAACCCTTTGTGCCTTCGTGGTTCCATTAAAATATGTGTCTATAATCTTTTCTAGAAGTATTGCTCCAAGATGGTTAGTGCCTCCTTGGGCAGACATCGCTGAGCCCTAAACCACCAATCTTGTGGGTCTCGATGATGTAAAGGAATTAATTTCTTCACCCACTCTTCAAAATAATGAAAAGACGGGATACCTCGGCTATAAAGAATATCTGTATCAATCGTTCTTACACCAGCATAGAAAGCCATCAATTGATTCAGCATTACAGCGGATGCTTCATAATGATTTAACTGGTACAGTCGTTTCCCAAACTGATGTATCATCTCACCATGTGACAATGCGAAGACCGTTTGAGGACTTTGTGCAGTAGATATTTTATCAAAACATGCCATGGCACGATCAACCTTTCCGGCATTCAATAGACAGATGGCCAAACTATAGTGATCCTGTTTGTAATTAGACAAAGAAGAGAGCTTCTCAAATATGGGGATAGCAACATCAAACTGTTTCAACTTATAGTTAGCTAAGCCATATAGGCGCAGTGCATTCTGTGCAATGGCAGGATTCCGATGATCAACATATTTATGGGCAATAGAAGCGGCCTTATCTCGACTCTTTTGATCGTAATAAATCCAACCCTGTTTTAGTCTCTTTTGTGCTCTCTGTTCTAATATCTTTCGGATCATAATGTGTCGATTAAAGAGAGAAGTTCATTGGAAGTAAAACCCGTAATTGGGTTGTTCGATTGAACAAATTTCTCTGCCAATTGTGATTTTTTGTCCTTCAATTTCTGTATCTTCTCCTCAATCGTCCCTTCTGAAATAAATCGATAAACAAAAACATTCTTCGTTTGCCCTATTCGGTGTGCCCTATTGATAGCCTGTAGTTCTGCTGCTGGATTCCACCAAGGGTCTAGGATAAAAACATAGTCGGCTTCTGTAAGATTAAGTCCAACACCTCCTGCCTTTAAGGAGATTAAGAAAATATCAGTGTCTTCATCTTCTTGGAACTTCTCTATGATCTCTTGTCTTTGACTTGTCTGCCCCGTTAGGATTGCATATTTCCAATCCTCTTTGTGAAACTCCTGCTCAAACAAATTTAGATGTTTCACAAAAGATGAGAATACCAAGATCTTATGTTTCTCTGTACGTAGAATACGCAACATGCGCATCACTTCATCAAACTTACCTGAACTTAAACTCTGGTCCTCTTGAACCATTCTTGGGTGGTTGGCCCACTGTCTTAATGTCATCAGTCCTTGCAACACCACCAAAGGGGTCTGCTTTTCTCCTTTTGAACTGCCCATCTCTTCTTCCAAGATCGCATTACGAATGGCGGACTTCTCTTTTTCATACCCTTTCTGCTGCTCCTCGCTCATGCGAACAAAACGTGTCTGTTCCGATAGAGGAGGAAGATCGGTAGCCACCTCCTCTTTGGTGCGTCTTAAGATAAAAGGTTGAATCAATTTAAGTAGCTTCTTTTGTGCTTCCTCATCTTGCCTCTTCTCTATAGGGGAGATGAATGTCTTTTTAAACCACCCTTCCGTGCCCAATAGTCCTTTGTTAAGAAAATTGAGCTGTGCCCATAGGTCATACAAAGAGTTCTCTATAGGCGTACCTGTGATACTTAATCGATGCTTCGATTGAAGTTGGTTCGTCGCTTTATAGGTCTTGGAGTGGGGATTCTTTATATTTTGCCCTTCATCTAAGATAATATAGTTAAAACAGTAATTCTTTAGCATCTCATAGTCATTACGTATCGTGCCGTAAGTGGTTAGAATCACATCGGTATCCTGAATAATCTGGGCTAAACGATTCTCTTTTGGACGATGGGTGCCCGTATATCTAAAGCAACTTAAGGTAGGACAGAACTTACGAATCTCATTCTCCCAGTTATAAACTAAAGAGGTGGGTAGAATGATTAAATTAGTAGCCAATGTATCCTTAGTGATACACTCGGGATGCTCTTTAATATAGGCTAATAACGTGATACACTGTAATGTTTTTCCCAGTCCCATATCATCTGCCAAACAACCTCCAAATTGATTCTTGTTAAGGTAGTTCATCCAATGGAACCCCTCTTCTTGATAGTTCCTCAAGGTGGCATTAATACTCTCTGGAACCTCCACCTTTATCATCTGATTCGATAATTTCTGTAGCTTCTGCTTGATCTTATGTTTCTCTTTCAGATATTGCGGGTCAATCAGCGGGAAATGACTCTTTCGTAGCTTCATGCTCTCCTCATTAGTGGTGGCCAGAGAAAATATCTCTTTGAACTTAGTGAACCACTCTTGTGGGATCATGGCTATCTGACCATTGGGTAATTCAAACTCTTGTATGTTGTTGAGGATATGATTTTTAAGGTGAGTGAAAGGAAAACGATATTCCCCAAAAGTAACGATTCCTTTCAGGTCGAACCAGTCTTCATCCTGTTTGACCGAGAATTCAAGCTCTCGTTTCCCAATGAAATATTGATGTTTACTAGACACAAATTGATGCGTCGTATCAAACGTCACATCGCTCTCTTCGATATGATGAAGAAGCTCCACAAAAGCGGTCGTAGTGAAGAATTTCGATTGATGCAAAAGGATGTAGTCGTTCTCAACCACAATATCATTCTCCTCTAGAAAAGAGAGTAGATGACCATATTCCACTTCAGGAAAATCACATTTGGTGAAACGATACCTCCCTTTATCCTTCTGATACGAAACAATAGATTCATGTTTCGATAGCGAAGCCGTATGTTCATGAAGAGAGAAGAAAATTTTTACTTTAACATTCTCTTCATCAACATGCTCTGCTTCAAACCATAGTTTTGGCAAATCATGGATATGTTCAATATCAAATCCACTTCCCTCCACTGGATAACGTTTGATGGTACTCAGAACAAATGTCGTGAAATACTTGTCCTCAATGGACAACGGCACTAACACACTACTCTGTTTAAGAAATGGCTTAAGCCTAGTGCCTTGAAGTTCATCAAAAAGATAGATGTTATGACCGATAAAAAGGGTACAGGGATGGTTGGTTAAAACCTTTAGCATACGATGGGGAAGGGCAATATTCTTACCATGACACATTAGATTCAGTGAGTATCGGATATGTCCCTGTTCCTTATCAAAACGGAAAGAGGCATTATTCCCTTCAGTATGGATATCGATCTCATCCTCATCGTAAATATTATTGTACTTATGGCCTTTAGAAAAGTATAATTTCGTGCCATTGTCTTTCATTAAACGCAAACACGAAGTTAAGTTCATGTCAATATAGGGCTCAATCTTCTCCAGAAAATCCTGTTCAGACATGCGATCATAAAGCTGTTGAAGCCCCCCTCTTTGTCGAAATTTCCTTGCGAGATTCTCATCGCTATAATTCTCCGTATGCTTTACGATCTTCTTCTCTATCGCATTAAAAATGTAATCATCATCCTTAAAATTATGCGATCGAATAGGCTTTACGATAGTGTAAAAAGGAGCGCCCTGCCTTTGGGTAATAAGACAAGGTTTTAGTAATAATCCAAGAACTCGATGTTCTTGTAGTAAAAGAATAAATTTATTCTTCAAAACAGCTTTTGTATTGTATGGTAAATCATTGTGTTATAATAGTTCTATCTCTTCAAAGATAGAGTATTAGCCCCCAACTCTTTTAGTATTATAACCCTCTTGTGCTAAAATGGTCATCACCTTATCACGAAACTCTCCTTGGATGATGATCTCACCGTTCTTTGCAGATCCGCCCACACCACATTTTGATTTTAGAACTTTAGCCAAATCTTTTAGATCCTCTTCTGTTCCGATAAAACCTTCAATGAGCGTAACGGTCTTTCCTTTTCTAGCTTTTCGATCTAGTAAGATGCGAAGCGTCTGTTGGTTGGGAGGAAGCGTCTCTAACGTCTCTTCTTGCTCATACTCATAACTGAAATCATCTTTGGTCGAATAAACGACTCCTCTGCGATTATTTTTACTCATAATTATTCCAAATAAAGAAATGTGATTTTACTTTTTGTTAATTGACACAAAAAGCAGGGTTCAAATTTAAATAAAAATGAATATTACGTAGAAATAAATTTGATTAAATTATTCCCATATACTGTCAAAATACATATAAAATACTCATTTAAAATTTTTATTTTCGTAATAACAATAGCATAGTGCTCTTGTGTGGTGGAAGTATATTTCATATACGATATTTGTTTATTCATTGTTTACCATTAAAAATCAACGAACGTGAAAGCAATAGTTAAAGCAAAAGCAGAAAAGGGATTGTGGCTACAAGAAGTTCCAATGCCTAAAGTTGGAGTTAACGATGTACTTATTAAAATTAAGAAGAGTGCCATATGTGGTACCGATCTTCATATATATAAATGGGATGCTTGGGCGCAAAAAACAATTAAAACCCCAATGACTATTGGTCATGAATATGTAGGGGAAATTGTTGAGCTGGGAAGTGAAGTAAACAGTTTTAAAATTGGAGAACGAGTTACTGCCGAAGGACATATCGCTTGTGGTTTCTGTCGTAACTGTCGTAGAGGACGTAAACATATCTGTGACAATACCGTCGGAATTGGAGTAAACCGTGATGGGGGTTTTGCTGAGTATGTTGCTGTGCCTGTAGACAATGTGATGCAGATCGATGAGCGTATCCCTGATGAGATTGTGTCGATCATGGACCCTCTAGGAAACGCAACCCATACCGCTCTATCATTCCCTCTTGTCGGAGAAGATGTGATTGTAACCGGTGCAGGAGGTCCAATCGGAGCCATGGCAATTGCAGTAGCACGATTCTGTGGAGCCAACAATATTTTAGGGTCTGAAACCAGTGAATACCGTATGAAACTTGCCGAAACATTGGGGGCTACCAAAGTAATTAACCCTCTGAAATCAAGTATCCGAGAGGCCATGACATCCATGCATATGGTTTCTGGATTTGATATCGGATTAGAGTGTTCGGGATCTCCATATGCCTTCAAAGATATGTTAGGTCATATGTATAATGGAGGAAAAATATCTCTCTTAGGCCTTTTGCCAGAATCAACACAGGTGGAGTGGGATCGTTTGATATTCAAAGGATTGACATTAAAAGGGATCTATGGTCGTGAAATGTACGAGACATGGTACCACATGGAAAAGATGCTTCTAACAGGTTTAGACGTATCTCCTGTAATCACCCATAGAATGCACTATACTGACTTCCAAAAAGGTTTTGATATCATGGAAGAAGGAAACTGCGGTAAAATCATCCTCGACTGGACAGAGTAGTTCCTCTCAACTAGTAAAAAAATCATAATAGAAAAGGCAAGCCATATCGGTTTGCCTTTTCTGCTATCTTATCTCCGAGGCTTATAAATATCAGACGCTCTACACGTCTTTGGGCTTCTTTTTAAAATCCGTCTCATCCCTTGCGCTTCAACCACAACAAAAATCTATTTCATCTGAGTGCTATCCTTGCGCATCAACCAACAACCCTTCGTGGTATATTTAAAAATCC
>JAONJW010000106.1 GCA_028377305.1 Prolixibacteraceae bacterium
CCATCAATCTCAAATACGGGATTATCATGTGTTGTTGGACGAGTTGTTTCAATACAACCTCCTTGATCAATCGCTACATCTACCAAAACAGTACCAGCCTGCATCGTAGGTAACATATCTCTTGTAATCAAATTCGGAGCAACGGCACCAGGAATAAGAACAGCACCCACTATCACATCATGTGTTTTTGCCATCTCACGAATGTTATATTCGCTTGACATCATCGTCTTAACGTTAGCTGGCATCACATCATCCAAATAGCGTAAACGCTTCAAGTTGACATCCATGATTGTTACATCCGCACCTAAACCTGCAGCCATCTTAGCAGCTTCCGTACCTACGATACCTCCACCAATAACTAAAACCTTTGCAGGTGGCACACCAGCGACACCCCCCATTAAAACACCACGTCCACCAAAAAGCTTCTCTAAATATTTCGCTCCTTCTTGAATAGACATTCTTCCTGCTACTTCCGACATAGGAACCAATAGAGGCAACGAACGATCCTTTAACTCTACAGTCTCATAAGCCAAACAAACACCTTTCTGCTGAATCATAGCATGTGTTAATGGCTCACACGACGCAAAGTGGAAATAAGTATATACTAACTGACCCTCTTTAATCAAAGCGTACTCCGGTTCAATTGGCTCTTTTACCTTGATAATCATCTCGGCAATACCATAAACCTCTTCGATAGTAGGAAGAATGGTTGCTCCAGCTTTCTCATACTCCTGATCTTCAAAACCGCTACCCATACCTGCAGTATGTTGCACATAAACTGTATGACCATATTTGATCATTTCTGCAGCCCCTGCTGGGGTCAACGAAACTCTATTTTCGTTATTCTTTATCTCCTTTGGAACTCCTATAATCATAGCGTTTTATTTTTAAGCGACACTCAAAAGTAAGTTACACCCAATTCACAAAACATGATTTTTATTAGCAAATGATAAAACCCATATCTCCGATACCCAAACTTTAAAATCATGCTTTATTACTTTTTAACCTCAAAAAATTACAATTAATCTGATTCCCAATACCATAAATCATAATCCCAAACTAAGTTCAATTTGATCAAGTAAAATTATAACTTACCTTTGTCTTCTATTGATGTCGTATAACACTTTTTGACCCGACCTACTCCGGTCAAAATAGATATAAATTAATATTTATTTTTTCATTATGCCAGAAATATCAATTCGAGGAAAGCAACTACCAGAATCTTCAATTCGTAAGTTGGTACCTTTTGCTGACGCGGCAAAAGACAAAGGAGTACATGTATTCCATCTTAATATTGGACAACCAGATATTAAAACGCCAACTCACGCCATCGAAAGAATCAAAAACTTTGATTTTGAACTGATTCCCTATGGCAACTCCGCCGGAAACCTTTCTTACCGAACCAAACTGGCCAAGTACTATCAATCACATAATCTAGACGTAGATTCTAATAATATTCTTGTCACCACAGGAGGTTCCGAAGCAATAAGCTTTGCCTTCAAAGCATGCTTTAATCCTGGAGATGAAATCATCATCCCTGAACCATTCTATGCAAACTACTTATCGTTTGCCCAAGAGTCGGACATCGTGATTAAAACCATCACCTCAACCATTGAAGACGGGTTTAAACTTCCACCTATTGATAAGTTTAAAGAGATTATTACAGAGAAGACTAAAGGCATTTTCATCTGTAACCCAAGTAATCCTACAGGCTACCTCTACAACAAAGAGGAGTTACAGGCTTTAGCTCAGATCGTAAAAGAGTATGACCTCTTCCTGCTATCGGATGAAGTATACAACGAGTTTGTATACGATGGTCGCAAACACTGTTCAATACTATCATTAAAAGACATTAAGGAGAATGTTATCATGATAGACTCCGTCTCAAAACACTTCAGTGCTTGCGGAGTGCGTATTGGATCTTTGGTATCACACAATAAGAGTGTAATATCAACGATTCTTAAGTTTGCCATGGCACGCCTATGTCCCCCCATGCTTGGACAAGAAGTTGCAGAGGCCGCTTTCGATTCGCCCCCTGAATATATACAGGAAGTATACAAAGAGTATCTCAAGAGGCGAGACTACTGTATCGATCGTCTTAATAAAATGGAAGGAGTCTACTCACCCATGCCACAAGGTGCATTCTATTCAATAGTCAAACTACCGATAGACCATTGTGATAAGTTCTGTCAATGGCTACTAGAGTCTTTCTCCTACCGAAAACAAACTATCATGCTGGCTCCTGCAACAGGTTTCTATAAGACTGAAGGAGCAGGCATCGACCAAGTACGTATAGCCTACGTACTAAAGACCGAAGATCTAGAGAAAGCATTAGACTGCCTCGAAGAAGCACTAAAAGTCTATCCAGGACGTACCAACAAGTAATCTCATCGCCATATTGAAATGAGATAAAATATATTCTTTATTGAAAAAAACCATTCAGAGAACACCTCTCCTGAGTGGTTTTTTTATTTCATTTCATTACATTAGCCATGAAAAAAGCCCCCGTACAACAGTTAACATTTGCTTAATAAGCAACCATAAAGCCTTATAAATTATCACATTTTTATGTTTATTTGTGTTATATTGTTATGTTTGATAATCAAATACTAATATGCGGGATATAAACTTAAGAATAACCTAAATGAAGAAAATCATTCTACTACTAGCAATCACGATGGCTAGTATAAACACAAAAGCACAAGAAAAAGGAACGGAAGACCTTGTCAAAATTAACCTGACATTAAGTCCTGGTTTTGGTGTAGAGAAGAAGATCGGGGACAAAAGTACAATGGATCTGTCACTCAAAACCTATTGGTCAATAGAAGATTCTGATGCATATATTAGACCATCTATCTATCTAGGATATCGCTATTACTACAATATTCTAAAAAGAGAAAGTAAAGGGAAAAATACAAAAGGTAATAGCGCAAGTTTTATTACAACTAACATTGGATATGTCCATAAAAACATAACCAACAATAAATACTGGAATGACATTAATCCTTATGGTATAGATTGTAACTTAATGTGGGGAATACGAAGAACATTTAACTGGTTCTACCTTGAAGGACAAATCGGAGGTGGTAAAACCTGGTGGCATGACAAACAATATGAACATGCAGGAACAAAAGCCATCGACTGGAGAGGAGATATCATTATTGGATTTCTTCTTTAAACAAGTCATGAATCCTATAACGGAAGAGTAGGTCGATCTACTCTTCCGTTATAGGATTGCGATCAATTCAAATAGAGATTCAATCTCCACTGAAACTTCTCATCCTTTGTATATTCATCTTTTACCATACGAATCACTCGTGATAAATTATACCATGAGCGCTTCACTCTAAGCATACCATTAGAAACCTCAAAATCACCCTCATTGGCTATGACCTGCAAATAAACACCATGGTCTTGATACATATATACTGACACCACAGAAACTCCCTCATCACTTGCCATACGTGAAATCTTATCTGCAACCACCTCTGTATCGTTTTGAAATTTATCCTCAGTACACGATAGTGTAACACAAAGCAACAGTAAAAAAACAACCTTTTTCATCTCTTTATAAATTTAAGTTAATCATAAACACCACTCCTTTTCCATCAAAAATAGATTCCAATAATAGAGGGAAACTCGGAACTACTCCCCCAAAGAATAGAAATTCATCTCCCTCTACCATAATATAAATATACACTTTTTAACATCAACACGAAACTATTTCTATAATAAATAGTTTCGTATTAAAAACTTAATTAACCAAATCAGAAGGCACTACACACCCATTTTTTAACACCAAAAACAAAACAAACGAGGCAGTTGATTGTATATGCTAATGATTATTATTTGTCTTAATTCTAACCAAATAATAATCATTACTTGGTTGAGAAACCCATTACATTAACAGCATGACATCATTAAATATAGAGAAGATTAAAAGTACCATTGACCAATGGGAAGACAAAGAACGAACTTGGGCGATGGAATACCTTCATAAACTCCAACTAGTCGATACAGATCAAGCCATCGCTCCATTTGATCGAATGAACCCTTTTCCTGCTAGAGTATTAAAGAAAAAAATGCTCAATGGAGAAGCATCCAATAAAGAAGTATACCACCTGGAGATATCCCTAGAGGGCTCTGGATTCACCTATGAACCTGGAGATATACTTGGAATACATCACGACAATCCTCCAAGGCTTGTACAAGCCATTTTATCACATTTCCACATCGAAGGAGATACACCATTCTTCTATCGTGACCACTTAAGAACTGCAGAAACGATACTTCACCACCTGGTAGAGATCACATCGATCAATGCCATGTTACTGAAAAGATACTTTAAGCACACAAACCATATTGAGATTCAAAACCTCATAGATAACAAGGAAGAGAAGCTAGCCTATCTATTTGGACACGACGTTCTAGATATGCTTCACGACTTTCCTTCGAACATCACATTTAATCAGTTCATTGCCATGCTAACGCCTAGATACCCTAGGCTCTACTCCATCGCTTCAAGCAGCAAAAAGGTAGGAGAGCAAGTGCATATTACCATACGTACGGTTCGCTATCAAATCAAAGATAGAGAACGCGAAGGTGCATGCTCTACATTCATTGCCGACCGTATCAAAGAGCGCCAGCTACTCCCCATCTTCATCGAGAAGAACCAAGAGTTTAAACTCCCAAATCCAATTATGCACCCCATTGTAATGGTGGGAGCAGGAGTAGGTGTGGCTCCTTTCCGTTCCTTTTTGCAAGAGATCGATGGACTAGAACCACACAAGAAACCAGACACTTGGTTATTCTTTGGAGAACAGAAGGAGGCTTCCGATTTTCTATACAAAGGGGAGTGGGAAACATTCCAACAGAGTAGCACCTTAACTCGAATAGACACCGCCTTCAGTAGAGATACTAAGACAAAAACCTATGTCCAACACCGTATGTTAGAACAACAGAAGCTCCTATGGGAATGGATCCACAAAAGAGAGGCAAACCTATATATCTGTGGGGATAAACACCATATGGCAAAAGAGGTGTTACAGACCCTATCCCTTATTGCCCAAGAACAAGGAGAACTGAGTTCAGAGGAGGCAGACCATTACATCGAGTTATTGCAACAAGAAAAACGTCTACAACTAGATGTATTCTAGATTATCCATACCCTGTAACAGATGGCAGAGTGTAAACCTTATAAATGAGATTTTAAATGGTTACATTCTTTTTGATACTCTTTGATAGATAAAAAAACATAAAAGATTCTCATCAACCACACTCCTCCCTCTATCTAACTCTAATCGACATCGACATCGAATATGATTCGACTCGCTATCCACAATCACCTC
>JAONJW010000103.1 GCA_028377305.1 Prolixibacteraceae bacterium
ACCAAGTAATCTTTTAAGTGTTGTGTGGCCCATTGGCGGAATTGTGTGCCTTGTATTGTTTTACCGATAGTATAGATGGGGTAAGATTTGCTTGGTTTTTTAATACCCTCGAATTCGAGGGTATTAAAATCAGCACTATAATATTTCTTCCCGAATACTTAGACAATCGATGTTATTTCACGGATATGATTGAAGAGCAGGGGTTGTTAATATGCTGTCTTGGTAAAGATCGAATTACTTTATTCGGTCGAAAAATGTAATTAATTTTTGTGCGCCTTTATGATTATAGTCTAGTTCATCATCCAGAAATTCAAATTCGGTGTTTCTCCCGGGATATAGACATATCTTGTTATATGGTGGATTCCAGTAGCAGCGGTAGCCTTTTAAGGCTTTGTCTAAACTTGCTTCATACTCTTTATAGAAAGGATAGAGTTCTTCTGCATCTTTTTCGGTATTTAGGTGAAGGGTGATCAAACCGTACTCATTAGATATCCAGTATCTGGCATTGTAATGCTGAGATGGAACGATACGGTCTTCCATGAGAGATAGTTTGATATCTGGAACTAGCGTTTGAAGTTTGGGTAGCCACTGTGCCAGTAGGTCGCGATAGTATCTCTTTTTCCCTTCTTTGGTTATGGGTTTCTCTTGTCTTTTCTCTTTGTTGTTCTCAACTTCCTTAATCACTTTGGATTGTTTGGTCAGCGTCTCCACCTCTCCTAGACATTCCAGATAGGCTTTTTTGTCGTTTTTTCTCGATAGTTTGATGCCCATCTCGATATTATTCACCTCCGAGAATTCATAAAGGTTCATGGAGCCGATGATGGCCTCATCTTGGTTGATATAACATTTAGCATGGAGGTTCTCTTTGTAATAGATATTACAATGGAGATCCAATAGTAATGTTTTTTGTTTTCGAGTCAATTCCGTTTTGCCATAGATGATGGTCAGATCCACATTGTCTTCTTTAAGCAGTTGGAGTCTGTCGTATAGCGTTTCTGAAAATTTAAGGTAAGGTGTAACTAAGGTTACAAATTTAGTCCCTCGTTTAATTAGTTCTTCCAGTTGGAATGAGAGACCTCTTGTGGTATAGAATTCTGCCATAGGTTGTTTTATTTTGAATTTTATGGAGTCTTTATTGTTGAGGCAAAGATGGAATATTATGTTATAAAATTCAAGTTAGAGTGTCAGAAATGGTCATGATTTCTTTCGCAAATAAATATTTAGATATCGGTAATGCTTAGAGTGTTTGTTGGGAGGTAATATTGTTAAGAGGTAGATATGTTCTTGTTGTAATGTTCGTGTGCTCTTGGAAGAATCAATCTTTTTTGATTTTATATTAATGTGTTTCAATAGGCTGTTAGTGTAAGAGAAAATCGCTTTTCGTCAATCATAAACACCGTTTCAGTCAATCTAAGGCTTCTTGATGTAAAATATGAAAATGAGCAAATTAAGCTTGAGAGTGGATCCACTTACTTAGTTGAAGTTGATGAATAAGAAGAGAGTGATATTCAAGGAGAGCGTAAAAAATATTGTAAGATAATTCCAATGTTAAACAATGACGAAAATGAACTAAGAAATCTAGATAAATTCATAACAGAAGCTATTGTACTCCACAAAGATTCTAAGATTTGGGGCAATGAAAATGAATGCAGAATTGTACTAGCAAATAATGCTTTATCTAAATTGGATAAAATCTCAAATAGCGACGCTGGATATATAATAGATTATCCAGAAGGGGATGTACTAGAGGAGGTTACTTTTGGTGTTAAATTTGAAGATCCAATGGGTAGAGAACAAGTGATTTTATTTATCAAAAAGCATCACAAGAATGTCAATTTTAATCAAGCAAAACTTGACTATAAAACAATGACTGTTGTAAGGGAGGAAATTAAAATACCTGAATAGAGTCATAGAGATGGGTATCATTTGTATTTATGTATTGAATGCAAGTAATACTTATATTAATACATATTTCTTTTTTTAAATAATACCACTGTCAAAATCTACTACTATATATTTTTAAGTATCATCAAAAAAACGTATTTTAATAAAATTAATATAGGAGCAAGTAAAATTAGTTTATGAATGATATAAAAGAAATTATTGAAACCCTTAAGGAATTTAGGGATGATAGAGATTGGGAGCAGTTTCACAATGCCAAAGATCTATCTTTGGCATTAAGTATTGAGGCAAGTGAACTACTTGAATCATTTTTATGGAAAAGTGCGGAGGATGCAAAAGTAGAGAAAGTCAAGGAAGAGCTAGCGGATGTATTTGCTTATGCTTTTCTAATAGCAGATAAATATGATTTTAATGTGAAGGAGATTGTACTTGAAAAAATCAAAAAAAATGGGGAAAAGTACCCTGCATCTAAAGCTAAAGGAGTTTCCACTAAATATAATGAATTGTAAGAATTAAATGTCAAACTTAACCATTACTAATTACAAGTTCGATGAATCTTTGTCTGATGAACTTCGTTTAAATCATTATGCAAAAAATATGTGGCCTTTAGTTTACATTTTGAATGACGGGGCTTCTAATAAGGCATATATAGGGGAAACGACCGATGTGTTTAAACGGATGAATACTCATTTAAAGAATGAGACAAAGAATAAACTTAACTATGTCACTATAATAACTTGTGATAAGTTTAATAAATCTGCCACATTAGATATTGAATCGAACTTAATACGATATATGTCTGGCGATAATAAGTATGTATTATTGAATGGCAATATGGGAATTGCCAATCATAATTATTATCAAAAACAGGAGGTTTATTGGAGCATTTTTACAGATATATGGAATAAGTTGCAAAGTAAGAATATTGTTGAGCATAGTTTAAATCATATTACTAATTCAGATCTTTTTAAATACTCTCCGTACAAAAGTTTAAGCGAAGAACAACTTACAGGTCTTTTTTCAATATTAGAAGGGATCCATGATGTTAATACAAGTAAAGTCATTGTAAATGGAGGAGCCGGTACAGGAAAAACAATTCTAGCAATATTTCTTTTTAAATTATTACATTCAGATTTAGATGATTTTAATTTCAGAGACCTGGGCGATGATATTTCGGGATTTATTAAACTAATAAAAGATATTCGATCAAATAAAAAAGAGCTTCGAATGGCATTGGTTGTCCCTATGAGTTCTTTTAGAGAAACTCTACAGAATGTGTTCAAAAATATTCAAGGCTTAAGTAAGAATATGGTAATAGGACCTTCTGGTATTACTAAAGATCTTAGCAATAAATATGATATTGTTATAGTGGATGAAGCTCATCGTTTAAGAAGACGAAGAAATTTAACTAACTATAAATCATTTGACGATTCGTGTAAAAAGTTGGGGTTAGATCCTGCTAAATCTAATGAATTAGAGTGGATTTTATCAAGATCTAAAACAACAATTCTATTTCATGATTATCAACAAACGATTAAACCATCGGATATTGATTCTGAGTGTTTTCGAGAATTGGAATTAGATCCAAATAACAAAAAAGTAGAACTAAAGTCACAACTTAGAGTAAAAGGTGGAACTGAATATGTTCGATTCATAAATAACCTTCTCTTAAATTCAACAAATTTCACAGTATCTAATATTGATTTTCATGATTACGAACTAAAACTTTTCGATTCTTTAGATGATATGATTGATGTTGTGGAAAAGAGAGACCAAGAATATGGTTTATCAAGACTTATTGCTGGTTTTGCTTGGCGATGGATTTCCAAGAATGATAAATCAAAATATGATATTGAAATTGGTGATACAAGGTTAAGGTGGAATAGTACCAATAAAGATTGGATTAATAAAAAAGGGTGTAATAGAGAGGTTGGTTGTATTCACACAACCCAAGGTTATGATTTAAATTATACTGGAATAGTTTTTGGTCCTGAGATATCTTATGATGCGGACAATAATGAGATTTGTGTTTTAAAAGATAATTACCACGATAAAAATGGAAAGAACTCAATAAAAACAGAAGCTGAATTAAAAGATTATATTGTAAATATATATAAGACGATTCTTCTCCGTGGAATACGAGGTACGTATATATACGTTTGTGATCAAAAGTTAAGAGAATATTTTAAGAGGTTTATTCCGATGAGTGTTAATCAATCGCATAGGGAGTTTGATATTAGAGATATAATTATAGATGATAATGTAGAGTCAAATGAAAATCGTATTCCACTTTATAATCTTCGAGCAGCTGCAGGACCCTTTAGTGAGGTTCAACAAATTGATGAGTTAGATTGGGTTATGCCTCCTTCAAATATATCCAATTGTAATAGTGTTTTTGTCTGTCAGGTTGTAGGAGAATCTATGAATAAGATAATTCCAAATGGCTCTTATTGTTTATTTAAAAAATGTGAAGCAGGAAGTAGAAATGGCAAAATAGTGCTTGCTGAATCATTTGATGTTCAGTTTGATGATGGAGCTTATACGGTAAAAGAGTATGAGAGTATAAAATGGCAAGGTGATACTTCGTGGGAACATGAGAAAATTATTCTAAAACCAAGGTCTACAGATACTTCATTTGAAGATATTATTCTTACGGGAGAAGATCTAACTTCATTTCATGTGGTTGGAGAATTTGTTCAAGTTTTAGAATCGTCCCAGTTTGATTATAAAGATAAATAGTATATTGATCAATTTGATGCCTAACCAATGGTTGATGAATTGAATATATGAATTAGGTGCGGTTCTGATGCAAGGATGACAAATGCGTGGGGTTACCTATGAGAGAGTATGATGTGGTTGTAAGTAGGAATGTCCCTATTTAAATGACCTGTTTGATTTGTGGTGAATCTAAGATCAATATATGAATATCAGAGGTTCGGCTGTGGGAGTGGATGACGAAGCTACTGGCTATATTTATATTCTAAGAAGTCTTAAACAGGAGCCTTCGGTGCAAAGGATAAAGAATCTGTTTAAGATTGGTTTTTCGACCAAGCCTACCCAAGATCGAATTCGTAATGCGGAGAGAGAGAGCACTTATCTCTATGGTCCCGTGAGTATCGTTGGGGAGTGGAAGTGTTTTAATATGAATGTACAGAAGTTTGAATCGATGCTTCATCGGATCTTTTCGGAGAGTCGGTTGGATATTGAGATGACGGCGCCCAATGGGGATTGTTTTAATCCTAGAGAGTGGTTTGTTGTTCCACAGGATGTCATTGAACAGACTATCGAGTTGATATTAAGTGAACAGGTGCTGTATTATCGCTATGATAAGGAGCAAGAACGTTTGGTGATCATGTAGATAGAAGAGGTTGTTCTTGTTTATTGCTGTATAAACAAGAACAATTTGCTTTTAGTATTTCTCTATGAATATTTCTCTATGAATATTTTGATATAGGGAATATCGTATTGAAAATTAAACATTTAATTGTTGTTGTCATTCTTT
>JAONJW010000104.1 GCA_028377305.1 Prolixibacteraceae bacterium
ATTTTGTTAATTTGCATAAGCTATGGCAAAATAGCAGGGCAAAATGTTAGGCTAATAGAACGTTTTCGTTATCTATTGGCCTTGTTTAAATATAGAATGTAGGAGGAAATATTTTGACAGAGAATCAAAATAAGCTTAGTAAATTTGATATTAAAACAGTCTTTGAAGAGAAAGATCCAAAGATGGCAAGACGTATACCTAACTTTGTGTATCGTTTGGTTTCGAAGGTGTTGCATGTCAGATATTTGAATTATGTTATAGATAATTATGGGCACTTGGAAGGGGTGGATTTTATTCAAGCAATGATTGATGAATTCCACATCTCTTTTGATTACAGAGGTCTTGAAAATATACCCAAAGAGGGCAAATTTATTTTTACATCAAATCATCCTTTAGGAGGTTTTGATGGATTGTTATTGTTAAATATTGTAACAAGACAAAAAGGCCATTCTCTATTTTTAGTGAATGATATCTTAATGAATATTACCCCGGTGAAGAAGTTGTTTATTCCGATTAATAAGCATGGAAATCAAAGGAAATCGATAAAGATGATTAATGAAGCTTATGCTTCAGATTCACAAATATTGATTTTCCCTTCTGGACTTGCTTCGAGACTAATAGATGGTAAGATTCAAGATTTAAAGTGGAACAAACACTGTATACAAAAGTCGGTAGAGACTCAACGTGATATCATCCCTGTACATGTGAGTGGACGCAACAGTAAGCACTTCTACTGGATTGCAAAAATACGTAAGTTCTTAGGGATAAAGTGGAATATTGAGATGTTCCTTTTAGCCGATGAGATGGTGAGACACAAAAACAAAAAGTTTGTTATCACTTTTGGAAAACCTGTGCCTTACACTACCTTTGATAGAACCAATAGTCCTGTAATGTGGGCTAATTGGTTAAGAGAGAGAGTTTATCAGATAGGAGAACAGAAATAAAGAAACGAACCAACATACAGATTGAATAGTTTTTACGTTCTATTTAATCGAATGAATTTACCATTGTGTGGATAGCCGTTAGGTCGTTAACATGACCTATAAACATGCTTTGGTTACAACTACCGTATACTGGATTTGTCTTTTAATAGAAAGATGTTTTTATGAAACAGATTATAGCCCCAGTTAGTCGAGAGCTTTTGCTTGCCGAACTAACACCAGAGAGGTTTATGCGAAAAACCAACAAGGCAGGTAACGAAATTTATCTACTGAATCATCATAATGCGCCTAATGTTATGCTAGAGATTGGGCGTCTTAGGGAGGTGACCTTTAGAGCTGCTGGTGGGGGTACAGGAAAAGAGGTGGATATCGACTCTTATGATACTGATGATATCGCATACGAGCAACTTATTGTTTGGGATCCAGATCAACAAGAAATTCTAGGCGGATATCGCTTTATTCTTTGTCGTGATCTCCCTAAAGATGCCGATGGGAAAGTTCATTTGGCTACTTCTCGTTTATTTCATTTCTCAGAGGACTTTATCAATAATTACTTGCCTCAAGTGATTGAATTAGGACGTTCATTTGTTCAGCCTGAGTACCAATCGAGCAAAGCGGGTGCCAAGGGGTTGTTTGCATTAGATAATTTATGGGATGGTTTGGGAGCGTTGATGATTGATCACCCAGAAATTCGATACTTTTTCGGAAAAGTTACGATGTATCCAAGCTATAACGAAGAAGCTAGAAACCTAATTCTTTATTTCTTTGAGAAGTATTTTGGGGACGATGAGAAATTGGTTTATCCATTTAATCCAATGCCAGTAAACCTTGATATCGATAAAATGGATGCATTGTTTGAGGGGCTTTCTTATGAAGATGGATATAAAGTGTTGTCTACAGAGGTAAGAAATATAGGGGAGAATATTCCTCCTTTAATTAATGCATATATGGGATTATCTCCAACGATGCGCACTTTCGGAACCGTAGTTAATGATCATTTCGGTGAGGTGGAAGAGACTGGTATTATGATAGATATAGATGAGATGTACGATGGCAAGGTAAATCGCCATGTGTCTTCCTATTTGGAAGATATAGCAGAAAATGATGAAGTGCCAATTATTCGTTTTCAATAAATGAGTAGGTGTGGGTATCACAAAATAAGGGGCTTTATTTGTTAATAGATAAAGCCCCTTATTTATGATCTAAACATAAGTTTAATAGGCACGTTGGTTATTTCCTTCCACATAGTTGATAAACGAGTTGTTCACCACTTTATTCCCTCCAGGAGTAGGGTAGTTCCCTGTGAAATACCAATCGCCAAGGTCATCAGGACATGCTTTATGCAAGTTGTCTACTGATTGGTAGACAATATGAACTTCTGCACCACAACCGTCAGGAGTAAGTAGTTCTGCGATTTTAGCAGAAATCTCTTCATCACAGAAAGGTCGGTAAATATCTGTTACATAATTGGTAATCTCTTCTTTCGGAAGATTCTGTTGTGCTTTACACTTATTGTAGGTCTCTTGAATTAGATCTTCCATTCCACGATCTTTCAGTAGCGCAATGGTTGCTTCGAAAGCGATAAAGTTGCCCATTACTGCCATATCTATTCCATAACAGTCGGGATAACGTATTTGTGGCGCAGAGGAGATGACCACAATTTTCTTCGGATTCAAACGATCTAGGATTTTAAGAATACTCTTTTTTAGTGTTGTCCCTCTAACAATAGAGTCGTCAATGACCACCAAGGTGTCTTTTAGATCTCTTACTTGACCATAAGTGACATCGTAGACATGGCCAACCATATCATCTCGACTGGCATCATCCGCAATAAAAGTACGAAGCTTTACATCCTTAATGGCAATCTTTTCAATACGTGGTTCTACTTTGATGATATCAGCAATGCACTCTTCTGTAAGATCGTTGGCCATGGCATGGATCTTCTCTTTTTTCCAAATAAGAAGTTGTTCTCTGATTCCCTCTACCATTCCATAGAATGCAGTCTCTGAGGTGTTGGGGATATAAGAAAAGACAGTGTCTTCCATGTTGTTATTGATGACCTGCATGATCTTTGGTGATAGTAGTCTGCCTAGCTCTTTACGTTCTTTGTAGATGTCAGAGTCGGATCCTCTTGAGAAATAGATCCGCTCGAAAGAACATGAGCGACGTTTCTGAGGCACTCTAACTAATTCATGAGATACTGTTCCATTATGCTTAACAATTAGAGCATGTCCAGGAGCAATCTCATTGACTTTGTCGTAAGTTACGTCCATTACAGTTTGAATGACGGCACGTTCACTTGCAACAACAACAATTTCGTCATCCTCATAATAGTGAGCAGGACGTATTCCCCACGGATCTCTAGTAACGAACATATCTCCATGCCCGATCACTCCAGCCATAGCATAGCCGCCATCCCAATCTCTACTAGCGTTCTCTAAGATAGATTGAATGTCGAGTTGTTCTTTAATTTTAGCAGAGATCTCTTGGTTGTTATATCTTTCATTTTTGAAGACACGGAACAGGCGTTCGTTCTCTTCATCTAGGAAGTGACCTACTTTTTCTAAAACAGTTACAGTGTCGGTATAAGCTTTGGGGTGCTGTCCTAGTTGCACTAGTTTTTCAAATAATTCGTCTACGTTGGTCAGATTAAAGTTTCCAGCCAGAGCAAGATTACGTGACTTCCAGTTGTTTTGACGCATTACTGGGTGGGCATACTCCACACTATTGCGGCCGAAAGTTCCGTAACGAAGGTGTCCCATGTATAGTTCTGAGATAAATGGAATATTCTTTGAAGCCCATTCTGCATCTAACACCTCTTCTGGGTGCTCCTTGCTATACTTATCTATTGTGGTAAAGATATGATGGAATAGATCCTTGATGGGATTGGATTCCACCGATCGATATCGATCAAAATACTCGCATCCTGGGTCCACGCAAAGTTTTACTCCAACAACTCCAGCTCCATCTTGTCCACGGTTATGTTGTTTCTCCATCAACAAGTAAAGTTTGTTGAGGCCATACATCCACGTGCCATACTTTTGCTCGTAATAGCTAAGGGGCTTTTTTAAACGAATCAGTGCAATACCGCACTCATGTTTTATTGGATCACTCATGGTAAATTTTGGGTAAATGGTAAAAAAAAGAGACAATAGTATACTATCGTCTCGATTGGATTATTAATAATTTGGATCAATTATTTCTGGTACAATGAATGAATCAGGGAACATGGATGAAAGTGTCTTTTTTAATTTTAATGCCTCAGATTTGGTGCGGAAGTCGCCAACACGTAATTTAAAGTCTGGAGCACTATAAGTTGTATAAGTACTTACATCAGGTTTGGCTCTAAGAAAGCGAGCTTTGATTTTTTGGATCTCAGAACGAGCATCTGTTCCTGAAGAGAAATAGATTTGAAGACGATATCCATGAACACCCTTCTGTGGTTTATTCTCTTGAGCATGCCACACAATTAATGAGTCTACTAGGTTGGAGTGGTTAAAAATGGGTTTCTCCATTAGTTCCTTAAGATTTGTAGGTGCAGGCACAATGGGTTTTTCTGGGTATGGGTTTTGTGCCTTTGCAACAAAGCTACTAACAGTAAGTAGAAAGAATAAACAGAATAGCGATCTCATATCGATTGTACTATTATAATTAAATTCGACTTCTTATTATCTTTAAATGGATATCCTGCCGAAACGTATCCATTCATATGCAAGTGTTCTCGACTTTATGCAAGCGACCACTGCTTAGTACAAAGATAGGTTTTTTTGTATAAGCAAAATGTAATATTGATGAATATAGCTAAGATTATTCTGAATGTTATTTAAATATGAAACGACCGAATTAAGAGGTTTAAATCTTTTTTAGGCCTAGGTTTCATGGGATTGTGAAAAATCAAATTAACTTTGTAACCCATTTATTTTACTGGATTTTTGAATTTCTTGAAATGAAAAAGAAACTATATATCGAAACCTACGGGTGTCAAATGAACATTGCAGATAGTGAAGTTGTGGCATCCGTAATGGGAGAGAGAAATTTTGAGATCTCTGAGAATCAAGAAGAGGCCGATGTAATCTTGGTTAACACTTGTTCTGTAAGAGATAATGCGGAGAAGCGTATTTGGGGACGTCTACGTCACTTAAATGCTTTGAAGAAAACAAACAAATCATTGAAACTTGGTCTTATCGGATGTATGGCTGAGCGTATTGGTGATGAGATGCTTGAAGATAAAGTGGTAGACATTGTGGCTGGGCCAGATGCTTACCGTAACCTCCCTTATTTATATGACAAGGCAGTGGATGGAGAGGATGCTATCAATGTTGAATTGACTATTGATGAAACTTACGATAGCATTATCCCCAAGAGAATGAATGAAGGAATCTCTGGTTTTGTTTCTATTACCCGTGGGTGTAATAACTTCTGT
>JAONJW010000105.1 GCA_028377305.1 Prolixibacteraceae bacterium
TAGGACAAGTCCTGACTTAACCCTGACTTAACCCTGACCAAACCCTGAATTAGTTCACATTCAATTTATACTTTGTCTACACTTTCTCTGCCTAAATAGCGCTTTAGGCAGAGAAAGAGTGGACAAAGGGCAGATAAAGTGTGGACTAATTCAGGGTTAAGTCAGGGTTTGGTCAGGGTTTGGTCAGGAAGAAGAGTCTAAATTAAAGATCGGTTGTTTCGAAAGAGATGGTATATGACTGGCACTAATTTAAGTATACGCGAAGACCAAAAGAGAGATGGACTACCGATGAATACAGATTTATTGGGTTTTAAGATGTGGACCGGCGTGTCTGGCTACGTGAGCATATCCAATAAGGGCGTTTTTATTCAAAAACGAAGGGCAATCCTTGCTTGGGGATGGGTAGTGTAAATTAAACTCTGTCTGAGTTGTTTTTACACCGTCTTGGAATGCCCTTTGTTTCTATGTTCTTATGATGGAGTGCTACAAGGAGTATTGTATGGATACGCCATAAAAGCTATAGTTGTGAATATTTCTAAATTGGCCGTGGTAGTTTAATCCATGATAGGCTCTAAGAAAAAGGCTTACCCCACTCTTCTGATGTTGTGAGTTCAGGAAACTCCATCCACACAATGTATTGACACAATACACATTATTTTCTTGAAAATATAATATTTTCTCTTGATCTGTTGTTTTTGAATAGTCATACCCCACACGAAGACTATTATCTATTGAGAAAATAAACATCGAGTTCTTCAACGCTAATTTAGAGTCTGGGTTCTGATATTGATATTGTAAAAAACCTTCAAACCATCTTGTGGACAGCACCCTACCAAAACTAACGCCTTTATTGAAAAGGGAGCCTTCTAAATTAGCCTCCTCCTCGGAGATCGAATACCACCCATTCTTTCCAAACAAGAGCATATTACACCCGACATTAAAAGAGTGGTTTCTTTCAACTTTGTTGCAAGGATCATTTATCATTACAGATAATTTGGCACTCTCATAGGAAAGATTGGTTCGAATAATATCAAAATCGTTGTTCTGTCGGTAGATGGTTAGCTCATCTCCAATATGGGTACTTTCATGAAAAAATGGAATAAATTTAACCGAAATATTCTTTATATGTTGCCCTTGGAACTTGCGTAGCATATTGAGTTCTAACAAGGCAAAACGGTAGTCGGTGTTGATGATCGGCGCCGTCTTCGATTCCGTAAAATCAAATAGTACGGAAAACGATATCGGTATAGACATGGAGAAATAGAAGTTCTGACTCTTGTTGCGAAGATACATCAACGGAATCTCACCCCCTACCACTGTCTCATTCAACAGCAGATAGGAACTAGTTCTACTCTTATCAATGTTATACTCTCTATTGTTGGCCCCCATCCCTAGGTTGACTCGTAGGTTCGGTGCATAATGGTCACTATATAGGTAGTGGCCAAAATCTCTTTTGTTAAAAAATTGCACTTTCTGTGCATGGAGTTTTCCCATTAACAATATAAATACGATAAGCATCCATCGTCTTGAGGGGGAATTCTGATAAATCATTCTTAAAATATTTTTACTTTCCTTGTTCGGGAACGACAAGAAGCATATAATATTGTAATGTTTTCCACAAAAGAGGGATGGGAATCGATGAAATACCGTTTTCCATCGACAAACATTGGAGATAGGCCTAGTTTGACCGAGCAGACGGAAAAATAGAGTTTTGAAGGCATTGTAGGGTGCAGAGCTGTTTGGCCTCCCAATGATCGAGAATACAAAAATAAAGTACGATGGGGGATGATACCCAATGGGGGCTCAGCGTTCTCATAAAGAGGGAGTAAAAAAGGCGAGCATTACGCTCGCCCAAAACCAGACAAAATGAATAGAACATTAAAGTATAACAATGTTCTCCCAAAGCAATGCTTTGCAATATTAGAAGATGAATATCATCAATATATTTAGTGTAGAAATGCTTTATTACGAGATTAGAATCCCAATCCGAAGATTAGATTGGCTTGTTTTACCTCAGGATTCAACACCACCTTCGCCCAGACAGGTAGTTGTTTCTTTTCGGTGAGCTGAATGTGATTTTGACATCCCACTCCTACATTTACGATTGCTGTACGATCGGCATAGAGACCATCATCAAACATATTGGCTCCAACAAAAAAGGTTAGCTTACTATCCCCGGCATACATTCCATAAGTTGCTTCTAGATATGACGAGTAGTTCTGATTTCCCTCGGCATCAAGATCACGTCCCCAAAGGAGTGTACTCCACATGATCGATAATGGAGAGTGTCCCACTTTATAGTGGAGGTCAGCATTAATAAGATGGTTGGTGGTTGCTTGGTCCCAATCCATATAATCGTAATCATCTATCGAGTTACGATCACGGGATGCATATAGATCCCAAATAGAGATGGTTAAGTTACGACCCAATCGATAAGACATGTGCAGATCAAATTCGGAATAGGTGTTCTTTTGTAGGCCATATCCTCCATATATCCCAAATTGAAATCGGTTCCATTGAAACTGGAGGTCAGTCTCGATATTCACACTCTTGCTAACCATGATTCCTCTCCAATAGTGTCTAGAGGTCAATGTTGGCTTTAATGACACATCGACTGCTTTAGAGATATACGGTGTGGTTAGCGCAATGATGGCTACGATTAAAGGTATGATTTGTTTGTATTTCATTATGAATGTTGTTTGTATTTTGTTTTTATCCCATTAACTATTCCACTCTTGTTTTCAAAACCATACTTAATATCGACACTCTTGCTCGCATGTATGGATACGATGCCCCTCACTTTCCTCTATTTTGAGAAGAAGTGTTTTATGGAGCCATCCGATCTATATATATAGATAGCAGTTATTTAAATAACAGATATAGTGTAGAGAACAGTGTCACGATATAGATTATTTGGTAGAATTTATCAGACGAGAGTCTATCAGATAGTTTCTCCCCGATCCACCCTCCTAATAGTAATACTGGAATCATCCCTAAGGTGATTTGCCAAACCACAGTTGTTAGAAGTCCTCCGATACCATATCCAACCATAGCTATGGCAGATAGGAACAGCGAGAGCCATGCAAACTCTTTACGAAAAACCACAACGTCTGTTTTAAAACGCTTTAATATTAAAGCCAATACTGGTCCCGTTAGGGAGACACTTCCTGCGATCCCCACCAGAAGACCTGCCCAACGGTAACTCAGTATGGTATATTCTGTTTCTTTAGAAGAGGTGAAGAAAGAGAGGATTAGCCAAAGTAAAAAAAGAACTCCCATAGCCTTCTCTATATAGTTACTCTGCCATGATACGAAGATCCATACCCCTGCGACTACTGCTCCGACGGCGATCCAATTCAGACTCCTAAGCTTAGGATCTAAAGCTATTCCCGCTCGAACTCGGAAAAGCATTTGCAGAGAAGTCAAGAGGTTGAACAATGCCAATATAGGCACCACCTCTTTCACTGGAAACAGCATAAGCATAAAAGGGAAGAGTAAAACACTTAACCCCATTCCTGTCAGCCCCTTTACGATGCTTGCGATCAATATGAAGGGAATCATCCAAAACCAATCCATCTCTCTCTATTTCACTACTGGCATACCTGATGCCTTCCACTTTTCGATACCTTCATCCATCATATAAACTTCTTTAAAGTTTAAGAGATACATAAGCTTCACCAACATATCACTGCGAACATGTGTGGTACAGTATACAAGGTAAGGGCGATTTTTATCTAATTTTGCAACAATCTTATTGGTGTTATCACTAAAAGCATCCAATAGTTGTGCGCCCTCAATATGACCAGCGTTATACATCATTGAACTTCTCGCATCGATAATCGTGAGCTCGGGCATCTCCCCGATTAATTCTGAAGCCTCAATAACCGTAACTTTCTTTACACGTCTATCGTTGTTATCCAAATAGATATCGTTATTTATCATCTTTTTTTCCTTCCTTTTCTGTTGTCTTAAACCTTCCACATAATTTATTCCGACTGTATCTTTTTCAATTTTCTGTGTGATACATCCTTTTACAGACGAAGTCACTCCTCCAAAAATCATTATCAAAAAGAAAAACAGTCCCTTCTGTTTCTGCTTCATGCTCTATCCCTATGCAATTAAATCGTTCAATAATATAGTCGCAACACCCCTCCAAAAGACACACGTTTATCAAAATATTTTTAGAAAAAAGATATAGTACACGATACACTATTGACATAAAAACCTGGAACCCAAACAGTATATCTCTGTAAAATATCAACGGTTGCGTATTAGAAATATAAATAACGAAGAAAGGGAAGCTCAAAGTCACCATGGGTTGATGCAAAGAGATGGAGCACGGATAATACGGATCGGAGGGATGAACACAGATTTTAATCGACCATGAACGATTGTGGGTTGATGGGAAGATATAGAATACGAATGATCCAGATTGTATTGCGTTGTAGGGCACGGACTCGAAGGGCGCCCCCTACCATCTTAGGCTTTGGGATATGAAAACGGGAAATAACCCAATGTATGTGGAGTGGGAGAATGAGTTGTTTTGCTCTATCGTTCGATGGTTCCGCACGTAATCAATGTATTACGTAATACACATTGCAGCATTGATATTATATTTTAACATTATTTTGAATCATTAAACGATATAATACATAGATAAAATGGGTCTGATTTGCAATACATTAGACCACACTAGAACAGAAGAGATAGATGTTAGGTTTGATTAGGTGACGAAATATATCTATTTTTATGAAGATGAAAAGATTTAGTGGTAAAATAGGTAAATAAAAAGCTAAGTATCACCATCCCTAGAGCCGTCCTAATTAAATGGATTGGCTTAATCCTATAAAACTGTTGATTGGGTGATATTCTAGTGTATTTATTTTACACTGACTGAGCGGAAAGACAACTGTCCGCAAAAATCTATTGACTTATACAACTAAAAAAGCGATGAAAACAAACATGCGTAGATTAAAATTAATGATGCTTCTCTTGGTTCTGGCAGGAACCTCAGCGTTTGCTCAGAACGATTGGGAGAATCCAAAGATGTTTAAACAGCATCGGGAGGAAGCCAGAGCGACCTTCTTCACCTATGACGATGCAACCAAGGCATTAAAAAACGAAATCACTGAAGGGACTTATATCAAATGCTTGAATGGTCAATGGAAATTCAACTATGTAGGAAGAGCATCGAAACGTCCTATGGATTTCTATAAATTAGATAGCGATCAATCGAAATGGGATGAGATTCGTGTTCCTGGAAACTGGGAAATATATGGTTATGGTGTAGCCAACTATACCAATATCACCTATCCATTTAAAATGGATCAGCCACGTATTGCTGACGAATA
>JAONJW010000107.1 GCA_028377305.1 Prolixibacteraceae bacterium
GGACCTTAATGATAGTACCGTTATATTATGAGGGTCTTCTTTGGTTTTAGTATTGTTTTTCTTTTTGGCTAAGAGAAGAATATTAATTGTGACGGTTTGATGAAGAGACCATTTTTCGAATAACGGTTAAGTTATTTGATTCAAATATTTAAGGAGATATATTAAAATAGTTTTTCGTAAAGAGGGGGAATGGACAGTTATATAAAAATATTGATAATTTCAGGGGATGAAAATTTGGAAACAACTTGTCTTAGTGAAGATTTTAAAGACTGTACAAGCGTTGGCTTGTTGTGGATTGGTTGTTACAATTTAACTTGTAGATAGGATTCTACAGAAAGTTCTTGATTCAAATCTTATTCCGGAAGATTTTTTCATTGATCAAGTGGGATCGGTATTGTATGGATTAAAAGTGGGGGCTATATTCCCCATAGCTTGGTTTAAGACTAGCACCTGCTCTTTGTGAATGCCGTTCTCTTCCTTTGGTTGAGACTTTGTAACCGGCTCCACATCTGCTCCGCGGTTAACTTAAGCAAGATGCGGAAAGGAATATAAAAGAGTATTTATTTCTCTTTGTATCCCTTGAGTTTAATATATAAGGTGATTATCGATCTAAAAATCGGATTAGCATTTCCCATTATATGTTAAATTCAAGAGGTGAATTATCGGTCAAAGTACAAACTTATACCTCATCTTAGAATTAATTTGTTATTTAAAGTGAATATCTTATCCATAATTGATTCAAATAAATAAATTTGCAATCCAAATTGGGATCATCTGTGAAAGATTGAATAAGAAGCATTAGTTTATATTTTTTTCTTATGTATAGATAGGGGAGAGCCCCTTAGTTAATCTTAAATATTGATCAGGTTTCTTATAATAATTGGATAAATACTATTAATAATAATTTATGAGGGGATTGTATTCGCCAGATGAGATTGTTGATGTAGTGAGACAAACTGCACTCAAAAAAACCACATATGGTTCGACTAAAATATTAATATTAAGTTTCCTTGCAGGTGCTTATATTGCATTTGGAAGCCTTTTGGCTATTATTGTCGCAGGAGGGACTCCAGGATTAAGTGAATCTTATATCGGGATACAGAAGCTCTTACTAGGTGCGACTTTTCCGGTAGGTTTGATTATGGTTGTGATTGCTGGTGCTGAGTTGTTTACTGGTAATACAGCATATTTCATGCCGAATATAATGGAAGGTAAACAGCCTGTAGTCGACATGTTTAGAAATTGGATGTGGGTCTATCTAGGAAATTTTATCGGTTCGATTTTTGTAGCCTATTTTATTACCTACCTTACTGATGTCGTTGCCCATAAACCTTGGTTAGATATGGTTAATGACATTGCAATAGGAAAGACATCTAATCCTTTTTATAAAACATTTCTTAAGGGAATTGGTGCGAATTGGTTGGTGTGCCTTGCAATGTGGTTAGGAATGGCTTCAAAAAGTGTTTCAGGGAAAATAATGGGTATATGGTGGCCAGTAATGGCATTTGTTACTATTGGTTTTGAGCATAGTATAGCAAATATGTATTTTATACCTCTGGCTATTTTTCATGGGGCGGATATTACATGGAGTGATTTCGTTTTTAATAACCTCATTCCTGCAACTTTAGGTAACATTGTGGGAGGACTGTTTTTTGTTGGAACACTTTATGGGTATGTTTTTAAAAAGTGATAGGTCTATATTTTATTACTTGATCTAGTAATTTGTTGGAGATATTTTTTTTGCCCCGTATGTTAAAGTTAAATTTGTTTGATAATGGAACGATGTGTTTATCTTCTTGGTAAACAGAGCTGTCAGTGATGGGATGGAGGTTGGGGATAAAATGATTCATGAGGCTATAGTAGAAATAATTATTTTATGTTATTGGTTTTATCATACATGTCACTATATTTGTTCGTCTAATTACGAATAATAAAAATAATAGTCGATATGGAAATAAAAGTTTTAGGCACAGGATGTGCAAAGTGTAAGACACAAGAACAGTATGTTAAAGAAGCAGTTGCTCAGGTGAATGTGGAGGCTACAGTCGAAAAAGAAGAAGATATTATGAAGATTATGCAGTATGGAGTTATGGCAACACCTGCAATCGTAATTGATAATGAAGTCGTTTCTAAAGGTCGGGTCTTATCTGTAAAAGAGATTGTAAAACTAATAACTCAATAAATTAATAACTATATCCATAAAACACATATGAAAAGTTCAATAATTTACTTAGTTCTGATTGTTTCAGTTGCTTTTTTTACTTCATGTAATGGGTCTAATAAACAAGAATCAAATTGCTGTGATAAGAACGTGGAAAAAACGACTTGTTGCAAAGAGCAGAAAACACAAAAGAAACCTTGTTGTGAAGACACAAAGAAAGTCGTAACTAAGCCTTGTTGTGGAGATAAGGTGACTAGTGATGGCGTAAAAGTTTATTATTTTCATGGAACGCGTCGATGTGCTACATGTAAAGCAGTTGAGGCTGTTGCATTAGAGACTGTTACTGAAACTTTTGGCGATAATGTAACTTTTGTTTCTATTGATAGAGAACAAGATAAAGAAAATCAATTGATTACAAAATATCAGATTACAGGACAGTCTCTATTGGTGGTTAATGGTGATCAGGTTGAGAATTTAACAAATGTTGCATTCATGAATGCAAATACACATCCTGAGAAGTTAAAGGCGAAGATCATCGAAACAGTGGAAGCATTGAAATAGTTATGGAAATTCTTCAAGGATGGTTAGAAGGGGCTTCGTTCCCTTTTCTTACCGCATTTATATTAGGACTTATGACAGCCATAAGTCCTTGCCCTTTAGCTACAAATATTACCGCAATCGGTTTTATTAGTAAAGATATAGGTAGTAGAAAGAGAGTGTTTGTTAATGGCGTGGTGTACACCCTGGGACGTGCCGTTACTTATACACTCATAGGTGTTTTGTTCTTTTTTGGTGCTAGTCATCTATCTATCGAAGGAGTGTTGCAAGAGTGGGGAGAGAAACTTTTAGGGCCTATTCTAATAATAATTGGATTGTTTATGCTTGATCTATTTTCTTTCAGCATTCCTGGATTGGGTGGGCTGTCTGAAAAGATGGAAAAACGAAGTCAATCAAGTGTAATGGGAGCTCTTCTTCTTGGGATTGTATTTGCATTAGCTTTCTGTCCTTATAGTGGTGTTTTATATTTTGGTATGTTAATCCCTTTGACTATAAGTAGTACTGGAAGCCTTTATTTGCCTGCAGTGTTTGCATTGGCAACAGGTATTCCAGTAATTGTTTTTGCGTGGATCTTAGCTTTTAGTGTGGGGTCGATGGGAGCTGTGTATAAAAATATTAAGCGTTTTGAAACCTGGTTCCGTAGAGTCGTAGCAGTATTATTTATACTTGTGGGAATCTACCATATTTTGATATTCTTTATTTAGAGAATTTACGAATATCGTTCGTGCAATAGCGAACTGAATAGCTCAATTATGAAAAAAAAAATCGCTCGCGCAGGACGCGTAATCTCCTTTTCGGAGGGGAACCATAGATCGTTTCCTATCATGATAACCTTGTTGGTGATCTTGCTATCAATATTATATCATTATTTGCCTGGTTTAATTGATTGGTTTGCGTATGATCTTTTATCTCTTTCATCGACTTCTCATATAGGAAAATCTATTCACTTCTTTTTCTATGATACCATAAAGATCTTGATTCTTCTTTTCCTGATTAGTGGTGTGATGGGAGTTGTAAATGCGTATTTCCCAGTCGATCGTTTACGGGTGTTCTTGAACACGAAAGAACTGTATGGTTTAGAATATTTAATGGCATCTTTTTTTGGTGCGGTTACTCCCTTCTGTTCATGTTCGTCGATACCACTTTTTATTGGTTTTGTAAAAGGGGGTATACCTCTAGGAGTAACCTTCGCTTACTTAATCACGTCCCCATTGGTAAATGAAGTGGCAGTCGCCATGTTTTTAGGTCTATTTGGTTTTAAAGCAACACTAATATACGCTGGAAGTGGGATCCTAATGGGGGTTATAGGAGGATTCCTTTTAGGCAAAATGAAACTAGATCGGTTTTTGAGTGAATGGGTCAAACAGATCCAAAATAATGCTATGGCTGAAAATGAGTTGTGGAGTGAAGAGAATACAACTTTTATAGATCGTTTGCCTATCATTATAAAAGAAGCGTGGGGAATTGTTCGATCCGTACTATTATATGTTGTTGTCGGGATTGCTATTGGAGCAGTGATGCATGGTTATGTGCCTGAAAATTTCTTTACAGCTTATCTGTCTACAGATAAGTGGTATGCTGTTCCATTGGCCGTGATTTTTGCCGTGCCAATGTATGCTAATACTGCAGGGATTGTCCCTGTGATACAGGTTTTTGTGGCAAAAGGGGTTCCTCTAGGGACGGCAATTGCTTTTATGATGGCTGTAGTTGGTCTTTCTCTTCCAGAAGCGACGCTATTAAAGAAAGTCATGCAATGGCAGTTAGTAGCCATATTTTTTGGAACAATAACTCTATTTATAATTCTTCTAGGGTTTCTTTTTAATGTGATTTTGTAACCAAGGTCTTTTCTGATGACTAATTTACAAAGATGCTCATTTTGGGTGTCTTTGTTCATTTGTCAGTAATGGTGGATCTACGGGACTAGTTCCATTTATATTTAGCGGGATTACGTATTATATAATGGGTGGATATGCAACTTTTTACCGGATATAATATTAAGCCACATTTTTATTATACTCTTCCATAAACTCAGCAGGTGTTCTGTAACTTAAAACTGAGTGTAATCTTTTCTTATTATACCAAACTCCGATGAAATCAAATATATAGATTTTAGTATGAGGAAATGGGTGATGGTGCTTATGGTCAATTAGTTCTGATTTGATGA
>JAONJW010000108.1 GCA_028377305.1 Prolixibacteraceae bacterium
TTGGATCTAATTGTCAACTTTAATACCAAATCTTGTTAACGAAGAAAATGATGTTGTCTGTGTCTTAATTTTTAAATTTAAAAAGAGAATGATGAAAAAGATTTTATTTAGTTTTATTGCGTTGATGATTTTATCCCTGGGACTGTTTTCATGTAACGATGATGATATCCACAGCGGACAAGCAACATTAAATGTACAATTAACTGATGTGCCTGGGGATTATGAACAGGTGAATATAGATATTCAGGATGTTCGAATAAATCTTGGAGAAGATGATTCCGGATGGACTTCTATTGGGGAGGTAAATACTGGAGTATACAATCTTTTAGAATTTACTGCTGGTAATGATACTTTGCTTGTGTCTGGTGGATTGCCAGCAGGGACGTATGAGCAAATTCGTTTGGTTTTAGGTACACTTAATACAATTGTTATTGGTGGTGTGACTTATGATTTAGATACACCAAGTGCGCAACAGTCTGGCTTGAAAATACAGATAAATCAAACACTAGAGGGTGGTGTCGCATATAATTTAATTCTTGATTTTGATGTGGATAAATCCATTGTAGAGAAAGGTAATGGGAGTTACAGTTTAAAGCCGGTTATTCGTGCGACCTTTGATGCTCAGTCAGGAGCAATTCAAGGTCAAGTGCAAAATGATGCAGAGGGAGTCGCTTATGCAATTCAAGGGACAGACACTATTGCATCAAGTTATTTAGATGCTGGTAAATTTGTTATTAGAGCTGTTTCGGCTGGTCAGTATAAAGTTGATGTGGCTCCTCTTGGTGTTAAGTATATTAATACAACTTTAGATGCCGATGTTGAGGTTGTTACAGGGCAGACTGCTGTGGTAGAGGGAACTACTTTAGATGAAGCTGTAAATTAGTCGCGGGTCTTATCTAGCATTTTTGAAGATTGAGAGTACAAAAATGTCAGTGAGAGAATTTCAATTAAGTACCACTCAATAAGCTGTTTATATCTTATTTGAGTGGTGTTTTTTTATGTGTCTTAGCCTCCTTTATATTAATGCTTTAAGGAGGATGGTGTAATGATGTGAGTGTTTAATGGGTAATAGTTGGTGTGTTTTTCTTCATTTGTGCCCCAAAGTGTTAATTGTAATTGATGTATCGTATGATCAGATTTAGATGTAATTTGAATTTTTAAGATCACTATTAAGTTATTTAAACTCCAATTTTAATCGCTTTGTAATTTTATCATCATAGGGTTTGCTAATATTATGTATTTTTATGCTTAATAATTTTATGTAAGATTAATCATCACGTAATATGTTTAAGTGCGTCACAGTGTTCTTTGTTCTTTTTTTATTTCATTGGTCGGTTTGTAAAGCGGAAATATGTCTACCCCGCAAAGAGCCTCGTATAGGTTTGGTATTGAGTGGTGGTGGTGCAAGGGGATTAGCCCATATAGGTGTACTAGAAGTTTTAGATAGTATAGGGGTACGTCCTGACTATATCACTGGAACAAGTATGGGAAGTATTGTGGGGGGGCTTTATTCTATTGGATATTCAGGTAAAGATTTACGGAGGATTGTTACGGATGTCTCTTGGGATAAAGTTCTATCTGATTATCACCCTCTACATAGTGTGGAAATGAAAGAAAAGGAGGTAATAGGTCGTTCCATGTTTTCGTTTTCATTGAAGAAACGAAAGTTTCAACTACCTTCAGGTATCGTTCAAGGAATGCATATATTTAGAATGTTAGACAGTTTGATTGCAGGTCGTAATGTGCCTAACAATTTTAATGAATTCCTAATTCCTTTTCGAGCTGTTACAACAGATTTGACAACGGGTTCTACTTATGTGTTTGATAGCGGTAATCTATCGCTTGCAATGAGAGCTTCAATGGCGATACCATCAGCATTTTCTCCAGTAAAATACAACGACAGGATTTTGGTGGATGGAGGTGTTATTGATAACCTTCCTATTGCTGAAGTTCGTAAAATGGGAGCAGATATTGTGATTGCTGTTAATGTTGGTTATCTTGATTATCCTGATGAGAATCAGTTGAATAGTTTGATTGGCGTTTTAAATAAGGTTTCGACACTTTATGGTAGGAATGAAACTTTTAGAATTAAAGATGAGGCAGATATTTTAATTCAACCAGATTTAAAGCAATTTGGGATTATGGGCTTTAATAAAGTGGAGGAAATTATATCTCTGGGAAAAGATAAAGCACTTATTCATATGGATGATCTTGTACCCCTCTGTTCTGATTACAGTCCTATGTATAAAAAGGTAACTTCTAGAATGGTCAAACAGGTCATATATGATGGAATTTCTAAAGAAACAGCTGCCGTTTTTAATAAAAGGCTTGGATTTGTTTCAGGACAGAAAGTTGATGATCATATTTTATCTAGTTGGATTGATCAGTTGGTTGCAACCAATCTTTTTTATTGGGTTCAGAGTTCCTATGAAGAATATCCTGATGGGACTGTGCTTTGTTTTTCATTCAAAAAGAAGGAGTCTCAACAGCTTTCTTTTCGTTTTGCATATCATAATAGCACTAGTTTAGAGATGGCTATTCAGTATCAATACTTTGATCCGACCTTAGTGAATCGTCGCTTGTTGACTGTTTTGAATTTATCATCTACACCAGATTTCCTTGGGGCATTTGAACTATATTTGGGAAAGAATCGAGATGTTGGAGTCGAATTTAGGTCACTTTTTGAGAATCAGTATATACCAATTTATGAAGAGAATAATAAGCTGGGGACTCTATCTTTGGTAGACTTTAAACAATATATAAATATAAACTATTATCTGTCTCAGAATGGAAGGTTGCAACTGTCTGCTATTGCGGATTTTGATCGATTAAAGCCTCGAGATGGATTTGGGATATTATGGAGTGAAGAACTAATGCAGACTTCGGTGAAAGCTCAATTAAGATACACGTATAATACGTTAGATCGAAGTTTTTTGCCTAAAAGGGGGTGGTTTGTTGATGCCAATTATAGTGTCAAAGTCCCAGTGGATTTGACTGATTTAGATGACGATGATCAAGGTGAAATTGTTTTGGATGTCGATGATCGTTATGGAATTTTTTCTCAATGGGGATGTGTGATAATAAAGCCTGTGACTTTTGCTAAGAGGTGGACTTTTACTGGGGAGTTTCGAATGGGAGTATCATTAGATGAGATGAATAATCTTGATCGATATATTTTAGGGGGAATACATAGTGAAGAGTTTACACGTATTGTGCCTGTTGCAGGGATAGGTTTTGGTCAATATATTGCAAATTCATTTTTTAATATAGGTTCAGCCTTAAGGTACCGTATAGGTTCTGATTTCTATGTTCAAGGAAAGGTGAGCTTCTTAACCATTAGTGAATCTGATTTGGATGATTTTAGAGGAACTGACAACGTAATTCCAGCTCTTGATTTTGGGGTGGGTTATCGTTCAGTGTTAGGTGATGTTGCTTTTAATTATGGATATAATTTTGATGACAATCATAATTATTGGAATATCTCATTCTACCCATTTAGGTAGATGTCTTGATCCTTAACTATTGTTTAACCTTGGTAGCTTTGTATCTGGATGATTTCGCCTATCTTTGCAAGCTTTTGTAAAAAATAAAATATGGAATTGTTAGAACGTAGATCTAAGAATGTGAAAAATGACATTCTTTCAGGGTTGACGGTTGCATTGGCTTTAGTTCCTGAGGCTGTAGCCTTTGCTTTTGTTGCTGGTATTGAACCATTGGTTGGATTGTATGCTGCTTTTATGATTGGATTGGTTACATCCATCTTGGGGGGGCGTCCTGGAATGATATCGGGAGCGACAGGTGCCTTGGCGGTTGTTATGGTCTCTTTAGTTAGTGAAGGGAATGATATGGGAATGCATTGGACTTCACCTGTTGAGAATGCAGGATTGTATTATCTGTTTGCAACTGTGATTTTAATGGGTCTCATTCAAGTCTTTTGCGGGGTTTTGAAATTAGGAAAATTTGTTCGCTTGATTCCTCATCCTGTAATGATGGGATTCGTGAATGGATTGGCAATTGTGATTTTTGTCGCTCAATTAGGGATGTTTACTCAAATTGTGGATGGACAGAAGGTTTGGCTCGAAGGGATTGAGCTTTGGATGATGATAGGACTTGTTGTTGCTACAATGGCAATAATCTATTTCTTGCCAAAGTTAACAAAGAAAATTCCTGCTGGACTTGTTGCTATCTTGGTTGTTTCTCTTGTTGCTGTTTTTGGGGACTTTGATGTTGCAACAGTAGGTGCTTTCGTGAGAGATAATGGGGGAGAAGGAATTAAGGGTGGTTTGCCAATTCCACAGATTGCTGTTTTGAAACAGTTGCCATTCAATCTGGAAACGTTCTATTTTATTCTTCCATACTCAGTGATTTTAGCTGCTATTGGTTTAATAGAGTCATTGATGACATTGAATCTTATTGATGAGATTACAGAAACCCGTGGTAATGCAAATCGAGAGTGTGTTGCTCAGGGAACTGCGAATATTATTACTGGAATTTTCGGTGGAATGGGTGGATGTGCAATGATTGGCCAATCTATTATTAATATCCAAAATGGAGGTAGAGGACGTCTTTCAGGTATTGTTGCAGCATTGGCACTATTATCGTTTATCCTATTTGGTTCTTCCTATATTGAAATGGTTCCAATTGCGGCACTTGTAGGCGTGATGTTTATGGTGGTGATTGGTACTTTTGAATGGGCTACATTTAAGGTGATTCATAAGATTCCAATGACAGATGCTCTTGTGATCGTATTAGTAACATCATTGACTGTTATTTTTGATTTGGCAATTGCTGTAGGAGCTGGAGTTGTGGTTTCAGCCCTTGTTTTTGCTTGGGAAAGTGCAAAACGAATT
>JAONJW010000109.1 GCA_028377305.1 Prolixibacteraceae bacterium
TTTGAACATTATACTTAAACTATTGCAGAGGTATTCTTATTTTTGTTAATTTTGTGATTCTGAGATAAATAAATATTTGAGATGTTAGATAAAATCAAGTCGTTATATACTGAAATTGAGGCGCTTACTATTTCTTCAAAAGAAGAGGTGGAAGAGGTGCGCGTAAAGTATTTAAGTAAGAAAGGTCTTATAGGACAGCTCTTTGGTGATTTTAAGAATGTAGCTCCAGAACAAAAAAGAGAGGTTGGAGCAAAAATTAATGAGCTAAAAAGCTTTGCTACGACCAAAATTAATGATCTAAAAGAGTCTTTTGAGCAGTCTGATATGGGAGCTCATGGTGCAGACTTAACCTTACCTGGTGATGCGTTTGATATGGGTACACGTCATCCATTAGCCATTGTTAGGAATGAAATTTTGGATATCTTTAATAGACTTGGTTTTACAATTAGTGAAGGACCAGAGATTGAAGATGATTGGCACGTATTTTCTGCATTGAACTTTCCAGAGGAACATCCTGCACGTGATATGCAAGATACTTTCTTTATTGAGAAGAATCCAGACATCTTATTACGTACACACACCTCTTCTGTCCAAGTTCATGAAATGGAGGAGTTGAATCCACCAATTAGAACGGTAACTCCGGGTAGAGTGTTCCGTAACGAAGCGATATCGGCTAGAGCACACTGTATGTTCCATCAGATAGAGGCCCTTTATATTGATAAAGATGTTTCGTTTGCTGATTTGAAACAGACGTTGATGTTTTTCGCTAGAGAACTTTTTGGAGAAAAGACAGAAATTCGTTTGCGTCCCTCTTATTTCCCCTTCACCGAGCCATCTGCAGAGATGGATGTTTCTTGTTTAATCTGTGGTGGTAAAGGTTGTAATGTTTGTAAAGGAACAGGATGGCTAGAGATTTTGGGTTGTGGTATGGTGGATCCCAATGTACTTGATTCATCTAATATCGATAGCACAAAGTATTCTGGTTTTGCCTTGGGTATGGGAATCGAGCGTATTGCTATGCTTAAGTTTGGAGTAAATGATCTAAGACTATATTTTGAGAATGACGTTCGTTTCCTTAAACAGTTTAAGGGAGCTAATTAATCATTTTGAAAAGATAAGATCTATTTTGATATATATAGCCCACCATTGGTGGGCTATTTTTATGTCTAGTAATGTAGCCTTGCTCTGGCTTTTCGGATCAGGCAATATGTTAGAGCTAATCAAAGGAGAGTTAGTCATAAATAGATTTACAACTAACTTTTCTTTGATTAGTTCTAGCCGTTTTTACTTATTCAGCAGATTTGTGACTATATTCTTATCTGTCCTAACCATGGACGTCTATGTTTTGATTACAATTTCAAGTCGTTTCCTTAGATCCGGAGACTTTTAATTGCTACGAAGTGAATTGTTGCTCAATATGAACTTTAGACTTTACTCTTCGTAATCACTGTATTTCAGTCTGGATTACATCATCGAATTCGTAGTTCCTAGGATAAATACTAATCCTGTATTCTTTCTTTTAAGTTGCGTCGCTTCCATTCTGTTTTTTCTTCTTTTTAGAATACATATCTACAGCCCATTTTATGTGTGACTAAAAATACTTTCATAACCATTGACGTTGCAACTTACATTTAATGGCTATTATACTATGTGACAATCGATGACATTGTGGTTTTTAGTGTATGTAATCGATTGAATGTTAGTGTGTAGTGTTTTTATTTTCCCTGTGTGCTATTGACATGATACAGATGAGTGGTGAAGAGATTTTTCTTTATAAGAATAGTGGTGGGTATAGTATGACATTTAGGTTGACAAATTTTGTGTCATACTGTAGTCTATTCGATTGATGGCAGTATAACTTACTTATTGTCAGGTGTTTATATGTTGTCATTCTATGACACTAAACACGATGGGTATAAAAACTATTGTTATGATATCTTTAAAGCCATAGATTTGTCTCAGAAAGTTATAACAAACTAGATGCTTGTTAAAGCGAATGTAAATCTGATTTGAAATAACCAAGAGAAAATGTATGGTGAAAGAGAAACCATATTATTAGAAAAGAATAGAGTAATTAAATAATACTTTGAGAGATGGGAAAAAAACAGCGTAATTTAGCAATCGTATCACTTTTTGTTGCAGTCGTTGTTGTAATTGCAGTGAAGGCTATATATAATGAAATCAATTCATCGCAAAAGGATGAACCTACTGTTAGCGTTGCTACCATTGAGAAAGCTATGCCAACAGAGAAAAGTCCGTGGGATGTGAGAACTGAAAAGAAAGTTGAAGAGTCAACTCAAGATATAAAAAGTACTTTAGGGAAAGTAAAGAAGCAAGAAAAGCACAATCCAAGTGATTCAGTTCAAGAATTGAAGATGTTTTGTGTGTGTTCAGCAGATGGATGTAGTAAATGCGTTGAGATCGAAGAGGCAACAAAATTAATGTACGAGGAGAATGAAAATGTGAATATTCATTTTACCACATTGAACATGAAAGACAACTCAAGCAAAGATTTTGTCGATCAAATGCAAATAGAAGACGAATCCGTTGTATTGATCAAAGGATGGAGAAAGAAGAAAGTTAAGTTGAGCAAATTCAAAGAGGGAGAAGAGTTAGAGAGTGAGGTAAAGAAAGTTGTTGACAATATTTAGGTATTATACTAGAGTATTTTCGTTCTCGTAATCCATTTTAAGAGGGCTGTCCATGGGAAGACAGCCCTTCTTGTTTATATAAAGGATTGATGACAATCTAATATGTGGATTAATAGTGAATAACAATCTTCTTAATACGTATGTTATTTAATGGGCGCCAGTTATTATTGACCTCTTCTTGTGCAATCTTATCCACCACACTAATTCCAGAAGTAACCTCCCCAAATATAGTGTATTCCCCATCGAGAGTAGGAGCACCACCTTGTGTCCTATAAATTTCACGTTGTTTATTGGAAAACTTATAGTGAGTATTTTTTTCAATATCATCTAATTCTCTGTTGTTGTACTTTCTCCCTTGAACAATATAAAATTGCGCTCCGTCAGACCTTTTGTCTGTATTCACATCGTTAGGAAGTCTGGGTGAACCAATCATTCCTCTTTTATGAAAGTACTTAGGATTAATAAAGGCAGGGAGTGTATATCCTGGACCTTTCCACCCTACAATATCATCTTTTCCAGCATCTTTTGTATCCGCAGCACCGCTTTGAATAACAAACCCCTCAATCACCCGATGGAAGAGAAGGTCCTTATAAAAGCCCTCTTTAATTAACTTAATGAAGTTATCTCTGTATTGGGGCATATTATTGAAAAGTCTGATGTGTATATCTCCGTAGCTAGTAATAATCGTAATATCTTTTATTTGGGCATTTTTTTTCTGTTCTGCAGTAGAGGTATTTATTAGACTAGATATTGTTCTGGGGCTGTGCGCATTCTTTATTAAATTTGCTATTGCATAAGAAGGAACGGCATAGAAGGTCTTCTCAAAATCTATATTGAACTGTACCCCCATTCCAATAACTTCTCCTTTTGCATCCACAATAGGTGCCCCTTGTTGATATTTAGGTATAACATTACTAATTCTATAATATGGGGAGCCACTGACAGTATCACAATTAAAGTATTTTCCTTTGGACACTCTCATAATCTTACTTGATTTCTTTTTGAGAATTTTAGTCACCATCCCTTTGGTCGGCTCTTTCTTTCGAAGCATCAAAGGGGTCGAACAAATGGAATCTACTTTGAGTATGATAAGATCATGAATACGATCTACGGCAATAAAATGGTTGGCAACAATGTCTTTATTGGTTCCCCAAGGCCTGATGATTGCTTTGTTAGCTCTAGAGAAGATCTTATAAGGACAAACAATAAGGTCTGGTGCAATCATAAACCCGAATCGTTTTTCAAGCTTACGTTCATTATCATAGGTGATAATATCTACTGTTGAACTATAGTAGGTAGCGAGACTAACCCTATCCGTTTTTTTGCTCTTTTGGGGTGACGATGAATTACTGGAAGATGAATTGTTTCCTCCACATGAGGTAAATAGGACAGTTAAGACTGTCGCAAAAATGGTAAAAAGTAATCTGTTCATCTCAACTATTTTATTCTAGAATGACTATTTGGATATTGACATTATTCCAAGGACGATCAAATTTATCGGTCTTCAATTTTGAGATCTTTTCTAATACATCAAATCCTTTGATGATTTCGCCGAATATGGTATATTCACCATCAATAAGTGGGTATCCACCTACGGTAGTATATGTTTCTTTTTGTTCCTTCGAGAAAGTTAGTGTGTTATTGTCTAATGCGAATTCTGTTTTGATCTGCTCTTTCACTTTACGGATAAGAGTGTTGTATTCTTTGGCTTTACCTTCCTTCTTTAAAGCTGCGGCTTTGTTCTTTACCTCTTTATTCCAGTATCTTGCTTTAATCTGTTTCTTAATAGGGATATTCCGTATTAGCTCGAGTGTGTCTAGTTCTCCGGGTCGATATTTTCGCCCTTGAATAATGAAGAATTGTGATATGTCACTCTGTTTAAAAGGGTTCTCCTCATCGGGTTGTCTTGGTGCACATAGAGCGCCTTTTTTAGCAAAGTGTGATTGGCGTATTTCATCATCTACGGTGAAATCAGGATCTCCATAACCAATACGAATAGAGTGTGATGCATCCTGATATCCCTTGGCTCCAGCTTGAATCATGAAGTTTTTTATCGTACGATAAAACATAGATCCATCATAGTAGCCTTGACTTGCTTCTGTAATGAATTTGTCTCTATGTTTTGGAGTAT